>CAIXCY010000060.1 GCA_903918045.1 uncultured Bacteroidia bacterium | reverse complement strand
TACCGCCGCCAGGATTCTGGATAACGATTTAAATAATGTGATCAAAAGTCAGGGGGAAAACGCTCCCGTGAAATCACAATTAGTATTTTATGACTATCTCAGGGATAGAAATGCAAGACAGGATTGATTATAGCAAGTTAAAGGAAGAGATTTATTCGGTTGGAATAGGCGAGCTTGACCTGTGGAAGAGAGCAGTAATCACTGACGACAGGTTATTTAAAAAGCTATTTGAGTTTATTTTCTCAGATGACCGGAGACTGTCGTGGCGCTCAGCATGGATTATTGACAGCGCCTCAGAAGATTACCCTGAATTGATTATGGATAGAATCCCGGAAATCATTAATGGGTTGATAACTACCATGAATAGTTCGTTAAAACGGCATTTTACGCGGATTCTCAGCCGCGTTTCAATCCCTGAACACTATCTTGGCGTTTGTGTGAACCGGTGCTTTGAGCTGCTTACCCCCTCAGAACCTCCGGCTGTGCGTGTAAATGCATTGCAGGTTTTATTCAACATCTCCCAACAATTACCCGATTTAAAATGCGAACTAATATCGGTAATTGAGAATTTATTGGATGAGGGTGGTTCTGTAGGATTTAGAAACCGATCGGAAAAACTGCTTCGGATGCTCCGCTCCTAATGGTGCATAAAAGTACTGAAAAAGGCGACTGAGATAACTCCCCAAATGAAAATGGATAGAATCATATAGCGAATAAAGTGATGATTATGCCTGAAATACTTATTCCCAAGCAAGGCCCCAACCGGAATGGAAAGAATTACAGGAGATAAGATTACAAGACCCCAAATACCGAAGCGCCTGCGCATATTTACAATAATTTTATTTCTTTTTGTAAATTTTCTCGCGTTAAAACGTTTAAAGCGATGTCGGATTAACCACATTTCAAACCTGACTTTAAATATTACAGGGGTAAAATTGTAAACGACCGGCCAAAGCAATTTCAACTCCTTAAACAAAAATCCAAAAGAATAGTAATAAAACATGAACCCCAGGATTCCCCCCATTTCCATAATAAAAAGAGTCTCCCATTCGTTGAGCTTGAGTCCAAATGAATAGGGAGATGCCCAGAAATATTTTAAGCTGGCAACTATAAAAACACTTACTATTTTAAGGATATACTCCATCAATACAAATGTACTAAGATTGCAGGTTATTCGATAATCTGATTCGTTAAAAGTTGCGTGCCAAATTAATCTGAACACTCATTTCATCTTTGGTATTGCCTGACTAAACAAAAACGGGTTTTCTTTGTTCGGGTATAGTATGGAAATGAATTATACCTATCTTAGTTTGTTTTATGGTTGTTTAGCCCTGGTTTTGGTGTCCGGAAGTTTCTGGGTTAAACCAGGTCTGAAAGGGTGGCCAAATTATATTCTGGTCATCGTAGGATTTGTCATTGGAGGTTTAATCGTAAAATCTTTTTTTCTTGCCGGATTTGCTCTTGTGGCTGTATTGATAAACATCTATAGGTATCGTCAGGAAATCGAAAAAAACAGATCTATCGAGGTAATATTAATACCTGACCGGGATGACCATTTTTTAAACTATTTTCTTAATTATTACCGGAAAGATATCTCCAAATATTTCCCCCGTTTCGACTTTACCATAGAAGAAGAGTTCCTTGTTGCACTTTTATATTCGAACATGGAAACTGTCGGTCTGATTATCGCAGAGATAAGAGACGAGCAGACTTTAAAGATTTGTATCGATTACATGGTTCCAAAACATCGTAACTCACAACTGGCCAGAACATTTTACCAGTGCGAACTTCGCTGTATCGATTTTTTAGGTTTTAGCCAATTCTATATCGAACCTCAAAGTAAGGAACATAACAACTATCTCGAGAAAATTGGATTTAAACTAATCGATGGAAAATATTTCAGTCACACCCCCTTGAGATAACCTGGGTTCCGCTAAGCCCCTTTATTCTGAAATTATTTTTTGGAACCTACAATTATTTTATGTAATTTCATCCGTTTGAATTGGGACCGGATTGGTTGATAATGAAATAAATAGTCGGAATATTAAATCCTCTCACTCAATTATTTATTCCAGGACACTATGTCAAAAGAGTTCATCAGTTGCCTTATGCATATTGTTATTGGCACGCACCGTCAAAAAGATTTCCTCACGGCTGAGATCCGAAGTCAACTGCATCTCTACCTTGCTGCAGTTGCCAAATCAAAAGGGACAACGCTTATTTCCATTGGGGGAGCCGAAAATCATATTCACCTGCTAATCGCTATTCCCACTAAATTATCAGTTGAATCGGCAATTATCCCTTTAAAACAAAGCTCTACCACATGGCTCAGACAAAATTTTGAGCCTCTTCGTTCATTTAGCTGGGCAAACGGATTTGCAGCATTCTCCATCAGCAGGTCACAGCTGGACAATACGTTACTTTACATCCAGAATCAGGAACAATATCACTGGAAGAAAACTTTTGAGGAGGAGTATATCGAGTTTTTAAATTTTCATCATCTGCCCTTTAGGGAATCATCACTTTTCGATGATTAATGCCTCCTTTTCGGATAAAACAAGAGGTTGTCAGAGAATAGATCATTCTGAGACAACCTCCCGCATGAAGCTGATTCTTCTGCTTACCTGCTAACGTACTGCTTTTCGTAATATTTTTCGTAGGCGCCCGAAGAAACATTCTCTAACCAGTCATGATTGGCAAGATACCAATCCACCGTTTTTTCAATTCCCTCTTCAAACTGCAGGGATGGAGCCCAACCCAGTTCTTTCTGGATTTTAGTCGAGTCAATCGCATAACGCAGGTCGTGACCGGCACGGTCCTTTACATAAGTGATTAACTTTTCACTTGTCCCTTCTGTGCGCCCCAGCTTCTTATCCATTGTTTTACACAATTGGAGGATCAGGGCAATATTGGTCCATTCATTATGACCGCCAATGTTATAGGTTTCGCCGTCTTTTCCTTCGTGAAACACCAGATCAATGGCTGCTGCATGATCCTCAACGTAAAGCCAGTCACGGATGTTCTCCCCTTTACCGTAAATCGGAATAGGTTTGTTTTGACTGATATTATGAATCGATAACGGAATCAGCTTCTCCGGAAACTGGTTAGGCCCGTAATTATTGGAGCAATTCGTGATTACAATGGGTAGTTTATAGGTATCATGATAGGCCCTTACCAAATGGTCAGAACTTGCTTTTGAGGCTGAATATGGACTGTGAGGGTCATAGGAGGTCGTTTCGAGGAAAAGTCCGGTCTCTCCCAACGATCCATATACTTCGTCTGTTGAAATATGATAAAAGCGGTGTCCTTCTGCGCTTTTCCAGATCTTCCGGGCTCCGTTTAGCAAGTTTACTGTACCTACAATATTGGTCATAATGAAGGCCATAGGATCGGCTATCGAACGGTCAACATGGGATTCTGCCGCAAGATGTAATACCCCGTCAAACTGATACTTCTCAAAGAGGTCATTAATAAACGGAGCGTCATTGATATCCCCTTTTACAAATTCATAATTTGAGCGGGTATCTACATCCTTTAAGTTTTCAAGGTTACCTGCATAGGTTAAAGCGTCAAGATTAACGATATGATATTCAGGGTATTTGTTTACAAATCGTCTTACTACGTGTGATCCGATAAACCCTGCACCTCCTGTAATTAGAATTGTTTTCATAGTCAAAATTTAATGTGCAATTATTGATTGTAATTTGTACTCCTTAGTTAATACCCCTTATCCTTTTCTCCCAGTTCCAGGCTGATAACAAGGTATCATAAAGGGAAGTTTCTGCCTTCCATCCAAGTACAGAATTTGCTATCGTTGTATCAGCATAAATTTTTTCCACATCTCCCGGCCGGCGGGCAACAATTTTATAATTCAACTTTACACCAGTCGATTCCTCAAATGTTTGAACAACTTCGATTACTGAGGCACCCGTTCCGGTTCCAATATTAAAGAATTCAAAACGGTCGGAATTTGTATTATTGATCAGCCTGTTTATCGCAATTACATGAGCCTTGGCAAGGTCAACAACATTAATATAGTCCCGAACGCAGCTTCCGTCGACCGTATCGTAATCATCTCCAAAAATACTAAGCTGCTGGCGGATGCCTGCTGCAGTTTGAGTGATAAATGGAACAAGGTTATTAGGAACGCCACGTGGAAGTTCACCAATTAAGGCGGAGGGATGTGCTCCGATTGGATTGAAGTAACGCAGGGCAATCACCTTTAAATCGGGTGTTACTTTTACAACATCACGCAAAACCTCTTCGCTGATAGCCTTTGTATTGCCGTAAGGTGATTCTGCATCTTTTTTGGGCGTATTTTCTGTGACGGGAAGTTGATCCGGCTGCCCATAAACGGTACATGATGAGGAAAATACAAGATTTGCTACTTTATATTCGGACATGCAATCCAGAATATTCATTAAGGAAACCAGGTTGTTGCGGTAATATAAAAGTGGTTTCTCAACGGACTCTCCAACGGCCTTAAATGCCGCGAAATGGATAATCGCCTCAATTCCTGTGTATTTCTTAAAAAATGCTTCGAGCTTTTCTGAATCCAGCAAATTAAATTCCTCGAAAGCGGGCCTGATTCCGCTGATCTTTTCAATCTGGTCGACTACCTCAGCCGAGGAGTTCGAGAGATCATCGATAATAACAACATCAAATCCTACAGCTTGTAGTTCAACAACGGTGTGGGAACCGATATACCCTGTTCCACCTGTAACCAATACTTGTCTTCCCATATTATCAAGGTTTATGAGCTATCAAAATTACATTTATTTTCTTATTTTTGATACGTAGAAAAAACTGGTTATGGATATTACTTTTTATTTAATAGAATTATTGCGGTTGCATGATTGTGTGATAGTTCCGGATCTTGGGGGATTCGTTACAAATTATCGCCCGGCAGAGGTAGACCTTGCCAGTAATAGTTTTAACCCCCCGATTAAGGAGATTATCTTTACCGGTAAGTTGAACAAGAATGACGGACTGCTTGTAAACTATATTTCCGAAACTGAAGGGGTTGGATACATGGAGGCCAGGCTGATAATCTCTGAATTTGTGGATGAACTGTGGTCAAAGCTTGAAAACGGTGAGAAATATGAATTTAAAAATATTGGATCGCTTCAGTTTGACCGGAATGAAAAACTGATCTTTGAACCTGAGGTTCATGAGAACCTTCTTCTGGAAGCATATGGGATGGAGGGTTTTCAGTTTCCGCAACTTGAATGGAAGGAGATAATCCCTTCAAAGAGAATATTTACAGATAAAGAGGCTGCCCGGCCACGCTCACGGTCTTTCAGCGTTAAAGCCCTGGCCATCGGAATTCCTGTTCTACTGGCACTGGTTTTGGTACCGGTATCAAAATATTCGTGGAATAACCACGCATTCCCGATGATGCAAAACTCAAGTACTGCCTCCCTACCGGTCAATGGCCCATTAGTTCCATCCTTAAGTAATAAGATTGAGAATGAACCTGCGGCTAAACCTGTTGCAGGAAAGGAAGAATCAAAAATATCAGCCACCTTAGTCGCTCCAGTAGTATCCGCTGAACCAATTGATATTAAACCAAGTGCAAGATACCGTGTAATCGGGGGGTGCTTTAAACTGCGCGAGAATGCCGATAAATTTCTTGAAAGGCTACAGTCTGAAGGTTATAAATCGGAACTCAAAGTTATGCCCAATGAAACTTTTTTGATTATTGTGCAGTCTTATACCGATAAGAACCTGGCAGTTAACGCACTTAAGGCGCTGCGCCAGTCTGATCCGAAGGCGGGCTACTGGATGTCCGCTAACTAAGTTTGTAAATTAAAAATAATTTAACGATCTCATCGCGGGCGTGTTTTCATCATGAAAATACGCCCGTCTTTATTAGGATACTATGCTAATTTATTTTTAATCCGCTTAAATATATCATTGCTTTGCTTATGATATCTTATTATGCCGATTTTTAAACAAATTATATATATTTCTATATTTATCGTAAAACATTAAAAATAATAAACAAAACGATAAATTATACTTTGAATTAGGAAATCAAATTATACATTTGCACATTGAATATTTTAAGAATGTTGCTATGTACAAATTCACACTTTCCAAATTATCCGTTATCAATTTTGTATTGTGGATAACGATCTATTTTTCCGCCCTGGCTTTAGTTTACCATGTCCGGTGGTTTATCCCGTTTTTGCAAAACAGCAGTAATCACTTTGTTGTTCCTCCCAATGAGATTCCAATGGTATGGTTTGGCACCCAGATCTCAACGAATCTTATATTTTTATATGTTGCATGGCTGTTGATCAGATTAATCAAAAAGTTTAAGAGGAGTGGTTTTTTCGATCGAGGAAGCTTGAAGGCTTTGGATGGTGTAATCGTTTCGTGTTTGGCACTTGCGTTATTAGGGGCAGTGCGATTAATCCTTAACAATTTAAGTGAGCTGCATCTTAACGATTGGACCTCCGCTGTCAGTATTGTGAATCTAATAACCCGGTCGTTTACAAGGTTGCTTGTCTTTAGTGCTCCCCAGACCATCTATCTGCTTTTGTCAATTATCTTATGGTCAGTGAGGCAGTTTGTCACAACTGCTTTGGCTGTAAAGGAAGAGAACGAAAAATTTATTTAGTTATGGCTATAGTTATCAATTTGGATGTTATGATGGCCAAAAGAAAGATGTCGTTGAATGAACTCTCACGCCAGGTTGGAATAACTACCGTAAATTTATCGATCCTGAAAACCGGAAAGGCAAAAGGGGTCAGATTTGATACCCTCGAAGCAATATGCATATCGCTTGAATGTCAACCAGGAGATCTTCTGGAATATAAAATTGACAATATGGAGCCGGATAACTAAGTCCGCTTTTTAGACCACTTTAATACAGCATTAAACACTCTCATAAAATTGCCTCCCCATATCTTGCGAATTTCTGACTCACGATAATTCCGTTTTACAAGTTCGAGGGTGATATTTCCCATTTCGGATACGTCAAAACAGCCGGAGACGGCCCCTCCTCCATCAAAATCGGTGCCGATACCAACATGATCAATACCGGCAACTTTTACGATGTGGTCAATATGGTCGACAACATCCTTTACATTGGCAAGCTTTTGCGGAAATTTTTTCATTACCGTTCGATACTCATCCCAGCTGGCCTTCTCCTGTTCAGGTGTGAGTCCTGTAAAATTATTATATTTTAAACGGAGCGCGGCTCTGGCCGAGTCACGTGCAGCATTCGGATCGGGGGTTTTCACATAATCAGAGAGAATACACATTTGAATGACACCACCGTTTTTGGCTACAGCCCGTAGCCCTTCATCGGTAAGATTACGCGGATTGTCACAGATGGCCCTTGAACAGGAATGACTCGCTATGACAGGCGTTTTGGTTACTCTCAGAACATCATACAGTGATGAGTCTGAGATATGCGAGACGTCGACAATCATTCCAACACGATTCATCTCTTTTACAACCTCAAAACCTAACGGAGAGAGGCCGTTGTATTCAGCCCCTTTTTTATCGGTAGAGGAGTCACAAATATCGTTATTTGAAGTGTGGCATAACGTGATATAGCGCACACCTAGTTGCCAGAATTTTTCGATCATCGAAAGATCATGACCAATGGCATAGCCATTTTCAATTCCAATGTAAATAGCCCGTTTCCCTTTTTTTTCGATGGCATATCCATCTTCGGGCGTCCGGGCAATGGTGGCTAGTTCGGGGGAGGCTTCCACACTCTTGTAAATCGATTTAATGATATCAAATGCCTTTTGATTGGCAACCGCGTTTCCCGTTTCCGTTCGTGGACCCTGACTTAGGAAAACTGCGAAAAACTGGGCATCCAACCCTCCCTCTTTCATACGTGGGAGGTCAACCTTCGTATCTGTAAGATTTGCATCGTGCCGCACTGCCAGATTATAATCGGATTTTGAAAGGTTCATCGGGGTATCACAATGGGTGTCAATTGTGAAAACTGAATTATGAATTCGGGCCGCCTTTTGTTCAACGGTTTCCTTTCGGGAAGGTTTAAAAGCGGAAAACAGAATCATAACTAATACAGAAATAGTCAGAATTTTCATAAGCCAATTTTAAGAGATTGTCCAAACAGATTGATCGCTGACCTTCTCTATTTATAACTTGCCAGCCTGCTTAGATATTTCCCGATAATGTCGAACTCAAGGTTTACAACCGATCCAACCTTAAAGGTATGAAAATTTGTATTTTCGTAGGTATATGGGATTATTGCGACCTGAAATGAATCGTTTTTTGAATTTACGACGGTCAGGCTCACACCATTCACCGTTGCTGACCCTTTTTCAACAGTCATATAACCCTGACGGGCTTTTTCAATATCAAAATCATAGCTAAAGGTGAAATACCAGCTTCCGTCTGATTCTTCAACTTTGGAACAGATCGCTGTCTGGTCAACATGGCCCTGAACGATATGACCATCGAGGCGGCCATTAATCATCATACTCCGCTCGAGGTTCACTTTGTCACCCACGTTAAGAAGTCCCAGATTTGATTTTAACAACGTCTCCATTATAGCGGTCACAGTATAGGTTGATTCGCTCTTCTTTACAACCGTGAGGCAAACGCCATTGTGCGAGAGGCTTTGATCGATTTTTAATTCATCTACAAAACTGCAATTTAAGGTGAAATGAACATTTTCGCGTTCCTTCACAACATCCACTACGGTACCCATTCCTTCAACAATTCCTGAAAACATGATGTAATAGTTTAAATTTGCCGCGAAGTTAACGCTTTTCTAAAGGCAATAAAGAGTAAACGGTTTTTATTATCTTGCACTCAAAATTTATTACTATGGCAACTTCAAAGACTGTATACCTGGGTGAACTGCGAACCGAAAATATTCATGTTTATTCGGGTCAAAAACTGATTACGGACGCCCCTGTGGATAATCAGGGGAAGGCGGAGGCATTCTCTCCAACTGATTTGGTAGCGACAGCTTTGGCTGACTGTATGATGACTATTATGGGGATTAAGGCAAGGGATAAGGGACTTGATTTGGTTGGAACAACTATTGAAACAACTAAAATCATGTCGTCAGATCCCAGAAGAATTGGTGAGATCATTGTTGAGATTACTTTTCCAAAGAATGACTTCTCGGAAAAGGACAAGGCTATTTTTACAGCGATCACAAAATCGTGCCCGGTAGCTTTAAGTTTACACCCTGATCTTAAGCAGACGATTAGGCTGAATTGGTGAGTTGAGGATTAAAAAAGGAGGACTGCACGAATGTATGACTGCATGAATTCACGACTTCTGTGGCGATTCAGTGCGCAGGTGAAAATTAGGGTAGAATTTCCTATTTTATTTGATAAATGGACTTGCAGTGAACCTGGTGCCCTCGTTTAGTCGTGCCCTCATAAGTTCGTGTCCTCGTGAGTTATTACCTGAACATATCGGGAATAAACATAAAAACCATTTTCCCTCCCAGCTCCCTTAATTGAGTCCAGCTCTCTACCTCAAAATCGATTCCTACAGTTGCACAGGTTGGCACATCGAGGTTGAAATCCCGTATCAGATAGTGCATATAGTAATATACCGTAGGATTGTGTCCGAACACTATTACTGTTTCTTTTTCGTCCTCGAGTTCCTGAAGTGTTGACAGAAAATTCTCAGCGGTAGTTCCGCTGTACAATTTTTTCTTAAAAAGGATTGAAGTAAACGGGTAATCGAGTGTTTCAGCAAAGACTCTGGCAGTTTGAGTGGTACGCACGGCAGGACTGGCGATGATAAGATCAGGACGAATATTCAACTTTTTAAGTTCCCTACTGATCGCTAAGGCATCCTCCTCACCCCGTTCGGTCAATGTACGGTCATAATCCTGATCGTAACCATGGGATATGCTTTTGGCATGGCGTACTAGAATTAATCGTTTCATTATGTTTATATTTTGGTTAAAAGGATGACGTTAAGAGGTTAAATAGTTATTCTTCAGATCGTATTGATCTTAATATTCTCGCAGCATGTTGAACCCTGACAATGCCAATATGTTCAGGGTGAATCTTGTACACTATTCTATAATTTTCTTCAGTTAGATCTCTAATTGATTTTTGTCCAAACTCCGGTACAATCTTTCCAGATTCCGGAAATCGTTGAAGCTGATTTACTCTCGAAATGATCTTCCCGATTGTACGATTTGCATAAACTATTGACTCCAGAGCGATATAGGTATGGATACTTTTTAAATCGTCAATTATGAGAGGAGTCCAGACTATTGTCCCCATTTTTGAGAAATTTCCTGCACCTGATCGTGCGGAATTGTATTTTTTTGTTGTAGTTGTATAAGTCCTTGTTCTACCTTTTCCATGAAAATTAGTTTCTCAAATAATCTTTCGAGCTCAAAATCCTAAGGAAACTCCTTCATAGCTTCAATGACATACTCTTTTTTCATCTGAAAGATGTTTTAATTGAGTTATAAAGATACTAAAATTTAAAGTGAATTAATGATTACTTTAGTTTAGAATTGTCAAATTAATGAAAACACCCCCAACCAAATAAGATTGATTAGGGGTGTCTAATATGGTACAATCCCTTTCGGGCTAAAATTCTTAGTTTTTTTCGATCTCTTTCCAGACCAATGCACTGGCGCCAACAATCGCTGCTGAGCCCTCTTTTAGTTTTGAAGGGAGAATTTTCACCTTATTACGGAAAGTTGGCAGGACATATTTTTCAAGGCTCTCCTTGGTTGGTTTGAAGATATAGTCGCCCGCAGCGGCGGCTCCACCGAAAAGAAAAATAGCTTCCGGGCTCAGGTAGTGAACCGTATCAGCCAGTGAACGTCCGAGCAATTCGCCGGCATTTTGGAATACTGCTTTGGCGATTGGATCGCCATTTTCTGCAGCATCATAAACAATCTTGGCATTCATATCGGCATAAGGGACTTTGGCAAGCTCGCTTTCGGTCGCATTATTCTGGGCAAGCAACTCATAAACAGTTCTTTTTATCCCGGTTGCGGAGCAGTAGGCTTCAAGATGGCCGTATCCGCCGCATCCGCAGAGTCTTCCGTCGGGAACCAGCGTTGTATGTCCAACCTCGCCGGCAAAACCATCTGCCCCATAAACAAGGTCTCCATTTACAATGATTCCGCTTCCTAGTCCGGTTCCAAGGGTGATCATCACAAAATTTTTCATCCCTTTGCCGCCGCCATAGATCATCTCTCCAAGAGCAGCAGCATTGGCATCGTTTGTGAGCTTTACATGTTTAATCTCCGGAAAATTCTTCTGAATCAAATCTGTAAAATGGACAACACCGACAAAGGGAAGGTTGGCCGCATTTTCAATTGTTCCGCTGTAATAATTACCATTTGGAGCACCAATACCAATACCGGCAACCTCAATTTCAGGATTAATCTGCTTTACTGTTTCAATGGCAGTTTTAATCTCCGCGGTAAGACTACTGATATATTTCTCAATCAGCTCATCCGAAACAGCTAAAGTCATATTGGGATTTTCTCGTTTCTGCGGCGTTGGCAGCTGAGGTTTCTTTTCGTACAACACGTTCCCTTCGTAATCAACTACTCCAATCGCTGTATTTGTGCCACCGATATCAATTCCAATTGCAACTTGTCTCATTTTTTAATATTTGATTTTATTTTTGGATTAGCAAATATAGAAATTATTGTTACGCAAATTTTTAAATTGACCATTTCTGCAATACTTTTATCACAGAAAACAAATCTTTTGTATCTTGCCTTAAATTTGCTGGCAAAGTATCAATTTATCCCCGAGTGATATTTAATCAAAAGGGGAAGAGGTATGAAAAATCGGCATCCTGCTGTCCACTATTTTTTAAATCAAATTTTTAGTATGAATTATATTCCTTCAGAAGAGCGGTACGAAAAGGGGACCAACTACAGACGTTGCGGTCGCAGTGGTATCAAACTGCCTGAAATATCCTTAGGACTCTGGCATAATTTTGGCGGCGTCGATGTGCAGGAGAACTGTCGGGCGATGCTTCGGTATGCCTTTGATCGGGGGATTACCCATTTCGATCTGGCTAATAACTACGGACCACCACCAGGATCGGCAGAGGAGAATTTTGGTGTCATCTTTCAGAAGGATTTCCTCCCATTCCGGGATGAATTAATCATTTCAACCAAAGCAGGGTACCTCATGTGGCCAGGGCCTTATGGGGAATGGGGTTCGCGGAAATATTTGCTTTCCAGCCTCGATCAAAGTTTAAAACGGATGGGACTCGAATATGTCGATATTTTCTATTCGCACCGCCCCGATCCGGAGACTCCGCTTGAGGAGACGATGATGGCACTCGATTATGCTGTTCGTTCAGGCAAAGCTCTTTACGCCGGGATCTCAAATTACCCTGCTGAACTAACCAAACGAGCCGCTGCAATCTTAAAACAACTTGGAACTCCATGTCTGATCCACCAACCCAAATATTCGATGTTTGAACGATGGGCAGAAAATGGTCTTCTGGATGTTGTGGAAGAGGAGGGAATAGGTGTGATTGCCTTTTCACCACTCGCACAGGGCTTGCTGACCAACCGATATCTCGATGGAATCCCTGAAGGGTCAAGGGCCGCGAAGTCGTGGGGATATTTACGTGAGGACCAGGTGGGACCGGCCATTTTAAAAGTTAAAAAGCTCAATGAGGTAGCTAAAGATAGAGATCAATCTTTGGCTCAAATGGCAATTGCCTGGTTGCTAAAAGATCAGCGGGTAACCTCCGTATTGATTGGTGCCAGTTCTGTTGCCCAATTGAAAGACAACCTCTCCTCAGCCAATAATATATCCTTCTCAAAAGATGAACTGAACCTTATCGAGGAAATCCTTAAGTCCTGATCTGAGAGCTAAATATGAAGATTCAAAGTGTAAATAGCGAAGATCATATTTGATAGCTGCATTTTACATTTTGATTTTTCTATTTGCAATAATAACACTGACTGAATGAACCTCTTTTTTCTTGCTGCCAATTCCATTTTGCCATTATTCCTTATAATTCTATTGGGATTTATAATGATGCGGACCGAAGTAGTGCGCCCCGGATGGGTTGACATTTTAAATAAATATGCCCTTTGGATAGGCCTTCCCTCGCTGATCTTTGTAGCACTCGTAAGGCTTAATTTTAGATTTGGAGATTATGGAACCCTGATTCTTTTTAATTCTGGTTACCTTATTTGTTGTATCCTGTTAGCTTTTCCTGTTAGTCTTGTCTTCAAAACCTCACAGATCACCAAACGAACCCTATTTCTGCTGCTTGGATTTGGAAATATCTCATATCTTGGAATTCCATTATTATCCAGTGCCTTAGGTGAGGAGGCGATGGGCTCCGCAATACTACTTTCAGCTGTTTATCCTTTCTGGATGTTCACGCTCGCAATTGGTTTTATCGAAGTAACGGGTCATGAAAAGATCCATATTCTCCTTATTATTAAGCGACTATTAACCAATCCCCTGCTGATCTCAGTTTTTATTGGGGTTATCGTATCTTGGCTAAAGATTCCAGTTCCTGCCACATTAATTAAAACACTTGATCTCTTTGCTCAGTCAGTTACTGCAGTTGTCCTATTTTCACTTGGGATCTTTCTGGGGGCCCAACAAATCGGAACCCGCAAAGAGTGGTTGCCCGTTTTAGGGCTTTCACTTCTAATTTTGATTATTCTTCCCGGAATCTTCTATTTTGCAGCGAAGGGGTCGGGGATGTCAACCGTACAGTTTAGATCTTCGGTCCTCGATGCAGCAATGCCCATGGGACTTACGGCCTATGCAATGACCGAACAATATGAATTAAATGCTTTGCTGACAGGTAGATTAGTCATTTTATCAACAGCTCTCTCAGCTATTATTCTGCCACTCTGGATCGTATTTACTTCCTGATCATCTCACCGTCTTTTTAAATACTTCAGCCTGAAAATTGTCCTTTCTTGCTGTACTTACTGATCTTCGATAAGGTAAAAGTGCCATATACCATCTGCAGAAGTTTAATTTGAAGGAAAATTTGGGAAAGTGTTAACTTTATTATCTACTGGTCTGTTATTTGATAAACTCCTCGCAAACATCAAATATGACTATGACAGCAGAAATATTCAATAAGGAATTTGAAGGTATTATCCAACAACTAAAATCCTATCTTTTAAGAATTACGGCCAGTCTCAGTGATGCAGAAGATATCGCTCATGATACCTATATAAAATCGTTGGACAAGCTCCACACTTTTAGAGGTGAATCGTCAGTAAAAACCTGGATATTTACAATTGCTTCCAACCTGGCAAAAGATAATTTAAGTGCGCAAAAACGTTGGATAGAAAATGTGACTGACATAACCAAAGATGCTGCGTTGGCAAACAAACAGTTTTTTCAGGAGTCAATGAATATACGAATGACTTCAGAGAACGGACAATACGAAGCTAAAGAACATATTGCTCTCTGCTTTACATGCATTTCAAAATCGTTGCCGTTAGAACAACAACTTAGTGTATTTTTAAAAGAGGTCTATGAATTTAAAGTTTCAGAAATATCTACCATACTTAATTCAACAGAAGCAATGGTAAAATATTATTTGTATACTGGCAGAAGTAAAATGATAACCATTTTTGAAGGCAGATGTGCATTAATAAATAAGGCAGGAGTCTGTCACCAATGTTCAGAGTTGAATGGCATCTACAATCCGAAACAAAACACACAGGTGGAGTTAATGAAAATTGATTTGGTAAAAGAGGCAGCAAAAAAAGATAAAGAAGATTTGTTTGATTTAAGAATGAGGATTTTGAAAGAGATTGACCCCTTTGACTCAAAGGCATCTGCCCTGCAATTGCATCATTTGGAACACAACCGACAGGTTATGGAAAAATATGGAGAAAAAATTGCGGAATAATCCTATCGTTTTGTTCAACCCATTCGTCAAAGAAGAAAACAAAACAATTTGTTTTCATAAATTATTAAACCCTTAAATTTAATTCAAATGAAAATAGTTAAAGTTACCTACACAACAAGAGCGGAATACTCAGAACAAAATCAGAACAACATTAAAAATATGATGACTGATTTAAAAAGCCTTAATCATCAAGGTATCAACTACAGCGCCTGCTTATCTGATGACAACAAAACTTTTGTCCATACAGCTTTTTTTAATTCAGACGAAGACCAGAACCTTTTAACCGAATTACCTTCATTCAAACATTTTCAGGAACAACTTAAATCGAATGGACTGGAAGTGCCGCCTAAACAGGAACTTTTAACATTAGTTGGTTCATCCTCCAATATTTTCAACTCCTAATAGTATCAACGTGACACATAAGATCGGAACAAAAGAAACCCCAATGGTTTTAAAAACCCCGCCATTATCCTCTGAATATACTATATATGCTGACGAAAAAGATGGCAGGGAAGTTTTGGTTTGCACTGTTGGCAAAACAGTCTTGCTATACAATATAGCTTGTATTTATGACCTTGTGGCAATGCTAAAAGTACATGGCGACTGGATGGAGCTTGGCAGTGCAGACGAGCAGAAAGATGCTAAGGAAGGAACAGTGGAAGCCTGGGGGCGTTCCGAAAAAAATCCTTTAGGTGGTTGGTATGGTATCAAAAAAGGTCTGCGTGGACGCTTTGGAATGTATATTCCCCCATTGATGGAGGCGTTAGGACTTGCGGAGGTCACCCACGAAGCACGTGGGAATAAAATGAGAGCGATCTAGCTGACAGATTCCACTTTACCTGCAAAATTAGATTTTTGTAACGTATTTAAGGAGGAGGGATTGTGATTGGAAAATCGACTAAGTTAAACTCTCCTCCTTAAAAATATTTTGAAAATACCGGATCGCGCAATCCTGAAGTGTTTTTAACTTGCGCTCCTCTGGAATCACAGGCGAAAGCGCGTTTTGATGGAAAAGGGGCCAGCCGTCCGGATCAGTTCCGCTGCGTGTTACCAATCCCATCTGCTGATATAGCGTACAACTCCCAAGATTAATCAGGTTAATTTTTTCCTCTTTCGAAAAGTGTTGAAACGATAATCCCCGCTCACGAATCCCAACCAAAAAGAGAACGCCATTTAAATCAACATCGATCCCAAAAAGTTCATTGAGGGTTTTGCATAAATCATTCCAATTTTCCGGTGCCTTCATTCTTGGGTTTTTTTGTAAAAATACGATATAATGACTACATGGAAGGTGAATAAAACGCTTAATTTAGCAAATTACCTGTACAATCTCAAACCTACAACTTCATTCGTATAATTTACAATTAACATACACTAATTCAATAACTTGATTATCAAGGAACCCTCATTGCCCATATTCATCCCGAATGGTGAGCACCATTTTATGAGAGTTTCATGAGTGATTATCAAACTAAACATGTAAAGATTAAACCAATGAAACCAGGGAATAAAATGTTCAGACTGAGATCATACATTGTAATTGCCTCATTATCATTGTCAATTATCAGTTGTAAAAAGGAGAATGCGCAATCCTCAGGTATTGATGTGGTTACCGATTACTCAATAGCAGCGCATTGGTTGAATATCCCGGCACAAGTCAAACCGGTGGATGTTTTCTACCTGTATCCTACCGCCTGGACACCGGATAGTGTATCAAACCCCCTTTATTGTGATATCGACAACCCCAGCATGCTCATCGGCTCAGCAGCTGCCTTCAGCAGGCAGGCTACGGCCTTTGAAACCGCAGGGAATATTTATGCCCCTTATTATCGACAGGCAAATGCTTATAAAACCCTGGTTTTACCTGAAAACCAAAGGTGGGACGTCCTCAGCCATGTTCCAGCCAAAGATGCTATTGCTGCATTTGATTTCTATATCAATCATTTTAATAATGGCCGCCCGTTTATTCTTGCCGGGCATTCGCAGGGAGCAAATGTATTGATGTTTTTATTGTCTGAATACATGGTAAAGTATCCTGACGTTTATGCTCGGATGGTTGCTGCTTACGTTATCGGTTATCCGGTTACGGCTGGTTTCATGGCTGCCAATAAACATCTGAAGTTCGCCGAAGGTCCTGACGATACAGGGGTGATTATCTCGTACAACACTCAGTCTCCCAAAGTGGTTAAGGGGACAAACTTCGTGGTGGGAAATAATATTGGTCTGGAAATTAATCCGATCAACTGGAAAAGGGACGAAACCTTAGCCCCCACTTCTGAGAGCCTGGGGTCATTGTGGTTTGGTGTAAATCACAGTTTTGTAAAGGTCTTAAACTTTGCTGATGCACGAATTGATTTAAATCAGGGGGTATTGATTTGCAGCAGTGTGAATGACAGCGCAATATTTAAACTCTCAGGGGGTAAGGGATTATTAGGGGTTTACCACAGCTTTGATATCCCGTTTTATTATTACAACCTGCAGCAAAATGCTGAAAACAGGGCTAATAAATTCTTAAATAAATATTCGGTCCATCAGTACCTGATTTTTTTGGTTTTTGCCGAAAAGCTTTACTTTGCCATGAAATAACCATGGTTGAGAAATCACGAACCAAAATGAAAATATCCCCATAGCTATTCCATACGATCTTAAAAAACGAATTATTTTCGGATGAAATATTATAAGAATAAGAAATGGCAAAATTTTTACCGATGAAGGGAGATGAACAATCTCTCAATCTGTTTGAACAATTGAATTGGTCTGAAAGAAACTTTTCTGTTTTGAACCAGCTGATCTGTGATTATGGAACTGGCGGAAAATATTATGATGAAAAGAAACCTCCCTATGCCGTTCTGGATTGGGATCAGACATGTGCCCATTTCGATGTGGAAGAGGCAGTTCTGCACTACCAGCTGTTTAATCTTCGGTTTAAACTCTCAAAGGAACAATTCCGAACTATTTTAAAGGATGATATTAACGGAGTAACGAAATTATCAGCAGATTATCAGAATGTGATTCTTGCAGACCTTAACTTTGATCTTATAAACGATTACGATTTTCTATATGATAATTTTTCTGGTCCAAACGGGACAATGAGCCTTGGCGAAATCGTTTTGACACCTCAATATGCCGATTTTCTTGCCAAGATACCTTTTCTGTATGCCGGATATTGTGCAACTCCCGGAATTACTGATTATTATGGTTATCCATGGATCACATTTCTGCTGGCAGGACATACGATTGCGGAGGTTCAGGTAATGGCAAAGGAGGCAATCACTTTAGAGCTCGGATACGAATTAGCCAAACAGACACTTAATTCGCCAGCCACTTTTGGAGCCAGAGTAGATGGAATTAGTGTGAGCTTTAATAAGGGTTTACGTGTTCTACCCGAAATGCAAAACCTGATTCAAACTTTTAAACGGTATGGAATTGACGTATTTATTGTTTCTGCGAGCAATAAGCATGTCGTTGAGGTGTTTTCGGGACTGGAAAGTTTCGGATATAATATTCCCCCCGAAAATGTGATCGGTATGGAACTTGAGACTTTTGATGATGGCAAACTTCTGCCTGAATATAGACACGATTGGGTTAAAACATTCAGGCAAGGGAAAGTGGAAGCGATAAACCGGATCATAAAAGGGGAGCTTGGCAAGCCATGGGATCCATTATTTTCCGCCATTGACAGTGATGGCGATTATGAAATGGCCACAGAATTTCCAAATACGAAACTGACCCTGATCTGGAATAGGGTAAAAGGGGGTGATATCGGAAAACTTTGTCAACAGGCGGTCGATGAATCAATCAGTATATCAACCAGATATCTTCTTCAGGGGCGCAACGAAAATTCAGGAGAGGCTATACCTTGTTCTGAATCGATCCTTTTGGGGAAGTCGGTATTGCAATTACTGCCTGAATGATGGTGCCGCGGGAGGATAATTATAGAAACACGGTTAAATCGATATGAATATGATCCACCAGACTAAATTATTTGTAGATTGAAGTATTTCTCCGGTAATGGTTTGTATGCGGGGCAAAAATTTTACTTTTGTGGTTTGGTAATTCAAACAGTTGAATTTAGTTGGAGTTTCACAAGCAAGAAGATATAAAATGAAGAACTTACGGATTGTTGATATTTTAAAATCGGGTCAGGTAGGAGCCGAGATTACGGTTAAAGGTTGGGTACGCACCAGGCGCGGCAGCAAAAATGTGAATTTTATTGCATTGAACGATGGCTCGACAATTCACAATCTGCAGGTTGTTGCCGAAGTTGAAAGTTTTGGTGAAGAACTTCTCAAGTTGATCAATACCGGTGCAGCGATTGGTGTAATCGGAGTACTTGTGGCTTCAGCGGGTTCCGGTCAGTCTGTAGAGTTACAGGCATCAGCTATCGAGGTTATTGGCGTCGCCGATCCTGAAAAATATCCGATTCAGCCAAAAAGACATTCATTGGAATTTCTGCGTGAAGTGGCTCATCTGAGACCACGAACAGCAACTTTTAGTGCAATTTTTCGTATCCGTCACGCCATGATCTTTGCCGTTCATAATTTCTTCAACGACCGGGGATTTTATAATGTGCATACGCCAATCATCACGAGTTCTGATGCCGAAGGGGCAGGGGAGATGTTTCGCGTTTCAACGCTTTCGCCCAAAGATCCTCCGCTTGACGAAGAGGGAAATATCGACTATTCCCAGGATTTCTTTGGTAAAGCTGCCAATCTGACTGTTTCCGGTCAGCTCGAGGGTGAACTTTATGCGATGGCATTATCCCGGATTTATACCTTCGGACCAACTTTTAGGGCTGAAAATTCAAACACCTCACGGCACCTTGCTGAGTTCTGGATGATTGAGCCCGAAGTGGCATTTTTCAATCTGAACGACAATATGGACCTGGCAGAGGAGTTCCTCAAATATTTGATTAATTATGCGCTTGAACATTGCATGGATGACCTGATCTTTCTGAGCAGCCGGTTGGTTGAGGAGGAGAAGAACAAACCTGCCGATCAGCGTTCAATGGAACTGATCGAGAAATTGCGATTTGTAGCTGACAATGATTTTATAAGGCTAACTTATACCGAGGCAATCGAAATTCTTAAAAACTCAAAACAAAACAAGAAAGGGAAGTTCCAGTATCCAATTACCGGTTATGGTACAGATCTTCAGAGCGAGCATGAGCGGTTCTTAGTTGAAGTTGAATTTAAAAAACCGGTTATCCTCACCAATTATCCCAAGGAGATAAAGGCATTTTATATGCGTATGGACGATAACGGGAAAACCGTTTCGGCGATGGATGTACTGTTCCCGCAAATCGGCGAGATCATTGGTGGATCACAACGTGAAGAGCGGCTCGACTTTCTTGAAAAGCGGATGGATGAAATGAATATTCCCAAAGAAGATATGCAATGGTACCTCGATACCCGCAGGTTTGGTGGATGTCCGCATGCCGGTTTCGGCCTTGGATTCGAGAGACTTCTTCTTTTTGTAACCGGGATGGGAAATATCAGGGACGTAATCCCGTTTGCACGTACACCTAAAAACTGTGAATTTTAAAACTTCGTTTGCGAAGTTTTAATTTTACTACCTTTAGAACGGAAATCGTGTTAAAAGATTATGCAGAAATTAAGTCTCCAACAGAAATTACTTCAAAAGCTTTCGCCTCAGCAAATACAGGTGATCAAGCTGTTGGAATTGCCTAGTCTGGTTCTTGAACAGCGTATTAAGAAGGAACTTGAAGAGAACCCGGTACTTGAAATTGAAAATGAAGAGTACGGTTCTTCTGATGAAGAGTTTTCAAATGAGCTCAAAACAAATGAAGATCATGATAATGAAGAGTTTTCAGTAAGCGATTACCTGAATGAGGAGGATTACCCTGCCTATCGGTATAATGCCCAGAACACTTCAAAAGACGATAAAGTAACCGATATCCCTTTTTCTGATGGCACCTCCTTCCATGAATACCTTCAGGATCAGGTAAGCATGGAGATGCTTGACGCCAGAGAAGGTATTTTGGCAGAGCATATTATCGGAAATATCGATGAGGATGGCTACCTGCGTCGTGACATATCTTCAATTGTTGATGATCTTGAATTTTCGCAGAACATAAAAACCAACGAGACCGAGATGATTAAAACCTTGCGGAAGATTCAGGAACTGGATCCGCCAGGTGTTGGTGCGCGTAACCTGCGTGAATGTCTGCGACTGCAGATCTACCGAAAAGGGGATCGAAGACCAGAGTTAAAACTTGCAGGACAGATTCTTCGCGATGCATTTGATGAGTTTACACGCAAACATTTTGATAAAATTGGGAAGAAATTCGGAGTAGATGATGAGACGTTAAAGGATGCAATCGATGAAATCCTTAAACTGAATCCAAAACCAGGAAGTTCATTCAGTAACAATATAAGCCAGGGAAATCAGGCAATTATTCCTGATTTTATTCTTGAGGTTGTGGATGATGAATTACAACTTAGTCTGAATCAGCGCAATGTGCCGGAGTTAAATATTAGCAGACACTATTCGAATATGCTTCGTTCATATCAGGATAACCGAAAATCGATGACCCGTGACGTGAAGGAAGCAGTTCTCTTTGTAAAGCAAAAAATCGATTCGGCTAAATGGTTTATTGATGCCATCAAACAGCGCCAGGAGACGCTGATGCTTGTGATGACTGAAATACTGATGTATCAGAAAAACTATTTTGTTGAGGGAGATGAAACCAAAATGCGTCCGATGATTCTTAAAGATATTGCCGATCGCACGGGTCTTGATATCTCGACAATCTCAAGAGTGTCGAACAGTAAGTATATCCAAACCCATTTTGGAATTTATCCATTAAAATATTTCTTTTCCGAATCGATGCAAAAGGATACTGGCGAAGAGGTTTCAACGCGTGAGATAAAATCTATTTTGCAGGAATGCATCGGCAATGAGAATAAGCAAAAGCCTTTAAATGATGATAAGCTTACGCAGATTTTGAATGATAAAGGGTATGAAATTGCGCGCAGGACAGTCGCCAAATATCGTGAACAGCTTGATATCCCTGTAGCCCGGATGCGTAAGGAACTCTAGGTGTGTGATAAGTTATAAGTGATAAATGCAACGTTCAAAATGGAATAAATTTCCCTCACTTATAACTCATAACTTTTAACTCATAACTTATCACTTCTAACTTCTTAAGTAATAAATTTATATCCTATCCCTTTCAGTGTCCGGATATGATCATTTCCAATTTTTTCGCGTAATTTACGGATATGTACATCGATGGTTCTGTCTCCAACAATGACATTGTTTCCCCAGACTGATTTGTAAATTTCGTCACGTGTAAAAACTTTGTCGGGCTTTGAAACAAGGAGGGATAGTAATTCGAACTCTTTTCGGGGTAGGGTGAGTTCTTTCCCGCCAATAATCAGGATATAGCGCTCTTTGTCGATTACGATATCGCCAATTGTGAGTATTTTGCTGTTATCCGCTGCATCTGAGGCGATTCCCCCGGAGCGTTTAAGCAAAGCCTTTACCCGGCTTATTAATACTTTGGGACGCACCGGTTTGGTGATATAATCATCCGCACCAGCCTCAAAACCGGCTATCTGTGAATAATCCTCACCGCGGGCAGTCAAAAAAGCGATTACAACATTTTTGCAACTGGGTAGTTTTCTGATCTCTTCGCAGGCGGCGATGCCATCCATTTCGGGCATCATCACATCCAGTATGACAAGATCGGGTTTGACCTTACCTGCCATCTCAATCGCTTCCAGCCCATTGCGGGCAGAATATACCCTAAAGCCTTCACGCTGAAGATTATAGCTTACGAATTCAAGGATGTCCTCTTCATCATCGACAAGAAGTATTCGTGGCGTATTGTCTTTTTCTACCATCGCATTTTAAAAATTGAATCCATTAATTTAGACGAATTAAATATAGGTATATTTTAGGATTTTGAGTTATAGTTAATATATTTTTTATTTGTTGTATTTTTCAAGCATAAAGGTAAAAGTTGTTCCCTTATCTACCTGGCTTTTGACATGTATCGTTTGTTCATGGGCCTCAATAATGTGTTTGACAATTGAGAGACCGAGGCCTGTTCCACCCTGAATTCTCGACCGGCTTTTATCAACGCGGTAGAATCGTTCAAAGATGCGGATTAGGTCTTTCTTCTCAATTCCGATCCCGTCATCACTCACCTCAATGAGCACCATTTTATCCATATCATAAAAAGCCACATTCACGTTTCCCCCCTTCTTTCCATATTTAATAGCGTTTCCAACCAGATTACTGATTACTTCAAAGATCCGTTTCTTATCGGCCATTACATAAACCGGTTTATTCGCCGGACTTACAAGGTTCATACTGATTCTTCGTTCCTTTGAATCGCGCAGTTCAAATTCAAAAACCTCCTCAGTTAGCTTGACAAGGTTAAATGGTTCCATATTAATTTTGAGTTCTCCCGATTCGAGTTTTGTAATCGATTCGAGATCTTCAACCACGCTTATCATCCGGTCGATACTCTTTTCTGTCCGCTCAAGATAGAGCCTGTTGATCTTGGGATCCTCAAGACCACCGTCAAGCAGGGTCAGGATATATCCTTGAATGTTGAAAATTGGTGTTTTAAGTTCGTGGGAAACATTGCCCACAAAATCCTTTCTATATTTCTCCAGTTCGCGCAACCGGTCTATCTCCGCCAGCTTATCTTCTGCCCAGAGTTTAACCTCGTGATCGACCTCTGCGATAATATCACTGTTTCCATGGATTAGTTTAGTTATCCTTTTGCGCTCCATCGGGACTTCACGAATGGTCTTATAAATAGGGGTTATTTTATCATTTATAAGGATAGAGAGAATATACAGTGTTGTAAAATAGGAGATCAGGAATAGGACAGGAATAAACAAAGCCGACCAAAGGGTCCAGCCCAGCCAATGGGCCAGACCCAATAATAACGCTGAAAAGACCGTAATAATTACAGAAGATGTGATGGAAAGTTTCTGGGGAGTACTTGTTTTTAAGGGAACCATCAGTATAAAATATTAATAGTGGATCTGTCAAAAGTAAATTTAATTACTCTTTCTTCCAATTTTTCGAGGCTATTCACTAATTAACATTTATTTAATACACTATATGCACCTTGGGTGACTACTCAGAAATACATTTGTCGTTTGGAAAAGTTAACAGGTTAATGGAAAGATTATATCCTCTTTTTTGGTTTCTTATCGGAATGTTGTGTACGTGGATAATTTTTATTTTTGCCCGTAGTCGTAAGCCTGTTCCAAAAATTGAACCCGGAAGTTCTGAAAATGAGGAATTTTCAGAGCCTTTGATAAAAGCTGAAAATGTATTGGTAAAGACTACCGAAGACTCGTCGAATGCAATTATCATGATTTCAAAAGCTTATTATCTTGGAATTTCCGCTTTTCATGCTCAAAATGTTCAGCTCCTCGAAGAGATTGAGGTTGAGATCGAGGAGTTCAATCAACGGGCCAGAAAGCTAAAAGCCAATACCTATCGGGTGATCCAGCAACTTCAGCACGATTCGATAGAGACGGGTCATTACTATGTTCAGATTGTTGATTATTTGCGGGAGATGGCTCATTCCATTAAATACGTGGTTCGTCCGCTTCAGGAGCATCTGAAGAATAATCACCGGCCATTTGGTGAGGATCAGAACACGGAATTGACAGAATTCAACAATCAGGTTACCGACTTTCTCAATTTCGCACTTCATATCATAAAAGTATCCCGTTTTGAGCAAATTGACGAGCTGATTCAAAAACGTAAGGATATACTGGAGTTAATGCGGGAACAGGAGAACCTTCAAATCCGAAGAATTAAGCGAAAGGGGACCAATAGCCGCAATTCGATTCTCTATTTTGGGGTAATGTCTGAAACCAAGCACCTTCTTCTTCAGACTGTAAACCTGCTCAAAGCCACGCGCGATTTTGTTTCCTATACCAAATCGTGAATATTTTTATACTGTGCCTACCCCTTGCCGGTAACCGGGAGTCTCGTTCCCGTGTTTTTATGAAATAAGTTAAAAAATTCCCTTTTAAAATATAAATCAGCATTTCCTCCGGCAGAAAGTTATAAATTAGCACGCTAATTATGTTGAAACTAATTAAACCAATTACACTATGAATCTGGACAAAATTTTCGGATTTCTTGTTCCAAAAGATCGCAAGTTCTTCCCCCTATTTATTGAAGCTGCAGACAATCTGGTCGTCTCATCTGAATTGCTTATCAAATTGATGGGCGAAAATGATTTGACTCAACGTGAAGTATACGGTAAATTGATCCGTGAGGCGGAACATAAAGGTGATGATATTACCCATGCATTGTTAGTGGAATTGAACGGAACATTTATAACTCCTTTTGACAGGGAAGATATGCATGTGCTCATTTCAACAATTGACGATGTTGTAGATTATATTCATACGGCTGCAATCCGAACCCACTTTTATAAACTGCCCACATTCCCTATGGAATTTGCCAAAATTGCCAATTATATCCATGCGGCGAATCTGGAGATTCAACGCGTGTTGCATAGTGTTAAAAATGCTTCTGATTTTCTCAAATATACCGACGCCTGCACTAAAATCAGTGATTACGAAAGCGAGGTTGATTATTTGTACCAGCAGTATCTCTCCGACCTGTTTGAATCGGAGACTAACGCGATAAATCTGATCAAGAAACGTGATATTCTGGCCTCTCTCGAAAAGGCGATTGATAAATGTGATGATGTGGCGAATGTCTTTTCATCAATCATTGTTAAAATATCATAGATATCCATGAATTTTACACTCTTAATCGCCATAATAATACTGGCTTTTATTTTTGATTTTATCAACGGGTTTCACGATGCGGCAAACTCCATTGCCACAGTTGTCTCTACAAAAGTTTTAACCCCTTTGCAGGCTGTGATCTGGGCCGCATTTTTCAACTTTGCGGCGTATGCAATATTTGAACTGCATATTGTGGATACGATTGCTAAAGTAGTGGATACAGGTGCGATAAATTTGCAGGTAATTTTGGCCGGAATTATTTCGGCTATTATCTGGAATCTGATTACCTGGTATTTGGGTATACCTTCGAGTTCTTCACATACCCTGGTTGGTGGATTTGCTGGCGCAGCAATTGCCTACGCGGGCTGGGATGTGGTTCATTCCGAGAAGATTATCAAAATTGCTGCCTTTATTTTCCTTGCACCTCTAATTGGAATGTTGCTTTCCTATTTAATATCGATAGCCCTTCTTTGGATTTTTAAGAGTTTTAATCCGTTCCGACTGAAACGGTGGTTTAAAGTTGGTCAGTTGCTTTCCTCTGCAATGTTCAGCCTGGGGCATGGAGGGAATGATGCGCAAAAGGTTATGGGCATTATCTCTGCTTCCTTGCTGGTCTATTTTAAAACCGTTGATCCCGCCTTAATTCCACATTGGGCCCACATTACGTTTGTCGACGGGAAAATTCATGCCATTCCGCTTTGGATCGTCTATGGGTGTTATACTGCAATTTCAGCAGGAACATTGCTTGGTGGATGGAGGATCATTCGTACAATGGGTGGGAAAATCACGAAATTGACGCCATTTGAGGGCGTTGCAGCTGAAGGTGCAGGGGCAATTATGTTATTTGGCACAGAGGCATTTGGAATACCTGTAAGTACAACTCATACTATTACCGGCGCTATTATGGGTGTTGGATTGACAAAGAGGGTTTCTGCTGTACGTTGGGGAGTAACTGTAAATCTGCTATATGCCTGGATTCTGACAATCCCTGTTTCAATGGTTTTGGCTGCAACTATCTATTGGATCTTCAAACTATTGGGATTAGGTTAACGATATAGCCCCTGAAGATTTTCAAAATACCCCGAAGTTTTTCAAAGCCTTCGGGGTATTTTATTTTTATTTTAACTCCAGTATCATCGATGTTTTTCCCGGAACAACGATATTGTTCAGATCAGGAATACTGATCCCTGTCATCACCTCTTTTGCAGAGGTAAACCCCTGGAGAGATTCTGTAAAACGGCTTGTGTTCAGTGTTTTATTCTCTGTATTCTTGTTCAGAATTACCATCACACTCTCTTTCTCGTTATACCTGAAGTAGACATATAAGTTATCCATAGGGTAGTAGTGTTTAAGTTTCCCACTGTGAATAACACTTTTCCCTTTTCTCCAGTTAACCAGTTTCTTAAGGAATTGTTGAAAGTCTGATTGGTCAGCAGTTAAACCAATTCCACTAAACCCATTGACGGGATCACCTTCCCATCCGCCTGGAAAGTCTTTCCTCATTTTTCCATCGCCATCACTTTTCAAACCTGTCATCAGAATTTCGCCACCGAAATAAACCTGCGGAATTCCCCTGGTGGTCATCAGAAAAGTCATTGCAGTTTTTAAATTGGGGATATTTTCGCCAATGGCAGTAAAATAGCGCTCTGTATCATGATTTTCGCCAAAGATAACGAGATTGTCGGCCTTAGGATAAAGAAAGTCCTGTGCCAGAGTTTCGTAAAGGTGGTTAAATCCCCACCCCTCATTCATCGATTTTACCAACGCATTTTGCATCGGAAAATCCATAAGGCTTGTCAGATAGGAGTTATAGCCGTTTGGATTAACTTTTCCCTTCTGCCAAAACGCCACATTGGCCGGATTGATGTGCCATTCTTCACCCACGATATTGAAATTCGGGTACTCTTCCATCACCTGCCGGGTCCAATTGGCCATCATCTGTTTGTCAGGGTAAGGATAAGTATCCATACGGATTCCGTCAAGCCCCACATATTCAATCCACCAGATTGAGTTCTGGATTAAGTAATTGGCCATGTAGGGATTGCGCTGGTTCAGATCGGGCATGCTGGGGACAAACCATCCGTCTGTAAACTCTTTTGAGTCACTCTCCGAACCATATGGATCCTGCACCGTAGCTTTTTTGTGATTGGTAATATGATAGTTTGGATATCCGTTAATCCAGTCTTTCATCGGCATATCCTTCATCCACCAATGACTTAAGCCACAATGGTTGAAAATCATATCCATAACCATTTTGATTCCCTTTTTTTTTGCCTCAGCGCTTAATTGCTGGTAATCTCCATTGGTGCCAAACCGGCTATCTACCTTATAAAAATCGGTCGTGGAATAACCATGATAAGAGACCCTTGGCATATTATTTTCGAGAATCGGATTCACCCATAAGGCGGTGTAGCCGTTATCGCGTATATAGTCGAGATGATCCAGGATTCCCTTTAAATCACCTCCATGACGGCCATTGGGATCAGCCCTGTTCCCTTTTTCGGGCATATCCTCCTTCGAGTCGTTTGAGGGATCTCCATTGGCAAAACGGTCTGGCATAATCAGATACATCACATCCGTATTGTTAAATCCCACACGTTGCGACGAACCTTTTTCACGGGGTTTTAATTCGTAGGTTGAGGCAACAATTATTTTCCCGTTTTGCTTAAAGTTAATTTCAAATTTTCCTGGTTTAACGGATGTCGATAACCGGAGATCGAGAAAAAGGTAATTCGGATTATCGACAGAACTTGAAGAAACCAGTTCGACACCATCGTATTTAATCTCGGGTTTGGTTTCTGAAATCCCTTCTCCGTAGACCATTAACTGTAATGCCGGATTTTTAAATCCGGTCCACCAGAAAGGTGGTTCCACCCTGTTAAGAGTTGGTTTTTTTGTTGCATACGCCGGGATTACGGTAAGCAATACTAAAATTGCAAAAAGTAATCTCAATGTTGAAAATTGTTTAAATCTCATGGTGATCATGTTTAAGTTGAACTTCTGATTTCATATTTCCGCCGATTATTTGTTGCTGATCATATAAAAGTAAGGTAATATCATTGTCTGAAAGGTTTTCAATACAAACGGTATTTTTTAGGACATTGATCTTTAATACATTGTTCCTGAAATGGATTCTGAAAGCGTAGGAGTTCCAGTTGTGTGGAATAAAAGGGCTAAATGAAATCATACCGTTTTGGACCCTCATGCCGCCAAAGCCTTTTACGAAAGCCATCCATGTTCCACCCATCGAGGTGATGTGACACCCATCGGCTGTATCGTTGTTGTAATCATCCAGGTCAAGCCGCGAGGTACGTAAATAAAGATCATAGGCTTTTTGCTTGTATCCTATTGCTGCAGAAAGTATTGTATGAACGCAAGGAGACAATGATGATTCATGAACAGTTAAGGGTTCATAAAAATCAAAATGTCTTTTAATTGTTTTTTTATCATATTGATCTTCAAATAAATAAAGGCTCTGAAGTGTGTCTGCCTGCTTAATATAAGGGGAACGCAGAATTCTGTCCCACGACCAGTGTTGATTTATAGGCCGTTCTTTTGCAGGTATTTCATCGACTGTTTTTATGTTTTTATCCAAAAATCCATCTTGTTGCAGGAAGATCTCCCGCTTAGCATCGTAAGGAAGATGAATATCCTTTATAATCGCATGCCAAAGGTCGGTTTCCGTTTCTTCATTAAATTGCCATTTCTTAATTAAACTTTGATATAATGACGGGTGGTTCTTTTTGAGAAAGTCAATGGTTCCGAGGGTATATTGAAGTGTCCATTGCGCAATCCGGTTGGTGTGGAAGTTATTGTTTATATTATTCTCATATTCATTGGGACCAGTCACACCAAGCATAACATATTTCTGCTTCTCTTCTGACCAGTTTACCCGTTGAGCCCAAAAACGGGATATTCCGAGTAAAACTTCGAAACCATTCGGGGCAAGGTAATCCAAATCGTTGGTGTACCTTACATAGTCGAATATGGCATAGGCAATTGCACCATTTCGGTGAACCTCTTCAAAGGTTATTTCCCATTCATTATGACACTCCTCTCCATTCATTGTAACCATTGGATAGAGAGCCGCCCCTTGATTGAAGCCTAATGCGGAGGCATTTTCAATCGCCTTACTGAGGTGTTTATGTCTGTATTTTAATAATTTACGGGACACCTCAATGGGGGCGGTGGCAAGGAAAAAGGGAAGACAAAAAGCTTCGGTATCCCAATAGGTGGAACCGCCATATTTCTCGCCGGTAAATCCTTTAGGGCCTATATTTAACCGTTCATCCTCTCCTGTATAGGTTTGGTGAAGCTGGAAAATATTAAAACGTATCCCTTGCTGAGCTGCGATATCCCCTTCAATAATAATGTCGCTTGTCTTCCATTTTTCAAGCCAGGCTTGTGAATGTTCATGTTCAAGCTGAATGAATCCTTTGGAATAGGCTGAATTCAGATGATTTTGGGCAGTTTTCATCATCTCTTCCTTGGGATAGTTTTCGGAAGAGAGACTAATTGCAATTTTTTCGATTGTTACTGATTCCCCCTCCCTGATCGTCAAAGGGATTATATTGGCGATAAATTTTGTTCGGTTTTCAACATCTGCCGAGAAATCACATTTTATACCATTCCGAAGAATATTGATTTTCATACCGGCGCAAACATGAAATAGGGTCTTACGCACTTCTGCAACAACATAACCTTCACCCGGTTTTACGCTAACTTCAACCTCATCCCAAAATTTCTCGTCGTAATTTGCGTCTTCATTGCGGATGTCAAAGTCGAGAAATGGGGAAAGTGTTAGTTTATCGGAGAAATTTAATGCCGTGATGGTATAACTAATGGCTCCGATTTCAGAATCAACAATACTCACAAACCGACGTGTAACAACTTTTATCTTTTTTCCTGAAGGGAGCCTGACAATAAATTCGCGGCTTAAATGACCATGCTGCATATCAAGTTCCCGCCTGAATTCGAGAATTTCCGAAGTATTCAGATCAAGTGTTTCGTTTCCGATTTTAATGTCTATGCCGATCCAGTTGGCAGCATTGAGTACTTTCGCAAAATATTTTGGATAGCCGTTTTTCCACCATCCCACGCGGGTTTTGTCGGGATAGTAAACTCCCGCTACATAATTTCCCTGAAGCGTCTCCCCTGTGAATTTCTCTTCAAAATTAGCCCGATGCCCTATTCGTCCGTTTCCAAGACTCATCAGGCTCTCCGTTATTTTGTTATATGCTGGATGGAAAGAATCTTCTATAATCTTCCATTCGTTATGTATGATATAATCTTTCATCTTAATCTGCTTTTTATGAATGGACGTAAGTTGTTACATCCCTAAAAATACAACGATTGCAATCGGTCGAAATTCATGTTTTCAAAACCGGGAATTATAAAATCGGCATTTTTCAGGTTTTCGGCCTGGCCAATTCCTATGATATGCATACCGGCATTACGTGCAGCATCAATCCCTGCCTGTGCATCTTCGAAGACCAGACAATTTGCGGGATCAATCCCCAGTTCGAACGCACCCTTCAGGAAAACCTCAGGGTCTGGTTTTGCCTTGCCAACCTTATTTCCGTCGATAACGACATCAAATTTCCGGGTCAGGTTAATTAGTTCAAGAATAGTCATCGCATTTTTACTTGCTGATCCAAGCGCAATTAAAATGCCATTGTCACGTAATTCATCCAAAAATGCGATGACACCAGGCAGAATTTCATCGGGTGTCATCTGGCGGATATACGAAACGTATAAATTATTTTTTTTATCAGCTAAGAGCTCTTTTTGATCCTGCTTAAGTGATATCTTACCAATATCCAGCAAAATATTCAGCGAATCCATCCGGCTTACCCCTTTAAGCCGCTCATTATCATTTTCCGAAAAATGGAAGCCAAGGTCTTCGGCAGTCTTTTTCCATGCGATGTAATGGTACCGTGCAGTATCGACTACAACACCATCCAAATCGAATAAACAAGCTTTAATCTTCAAAATTTAAGATTTAGAAGTGACAATGTGTTCCTTTACAAAAACTACCGTAATTCCGGCTATCACCATCGATAATCCTGCAATACCAAGCATCAGAATAGCTTTTCCTCCAACCAGAGTCAGAACGACACCACCTAATAATCCTGCAGCGATCTGAGGAATTGTTATTGTGGCATTGAAAATGCCCATGTAAACTCCCATTTTATCTGATGGAAGGGCAGCCGAAAGGATTGCATAAGGCATAGCCAGTATGGCGGCCCATGCGATTCCGATTCCAACCATTGAAACTACTAACCCGTATTGATTTTTAATCAGGATCATTGAAATTAAGCCAACACCTCCTGCAAGCAATGAGAGCATATAGATCGTTTTGCGACCAAATTTATTGGCCAGTTTAGCCATTATTGTCGAGAATATGGCTCCGAAGAGGCTATAAACAGCAAAGATTACACCGACCCAGTTACCTGCTTCATTGTAACCCGCAGATGTTGAGTCTCCGGCAACTGTATTCCAAACATTCTGGGCAACCCCAGGTGTGGTGTAAACCCACATCAGAAAGAGGGCAAACCAGGAGAAGAATTGTACAATGGCGAGCCTCCACATCGTTTCGGGAATCTCTTTGAGTAATGTAATGAAAGAGCTCTTCTTTGTTTCGTCCTGTTTAAGCTGGTAATACTTCCTATACTCTTCAGGAGGAAATTCCTTCGTCCTGAAACTGGTCCACAAGACGGAAAGTAAAAGGGTGCCACCTCCAAGGTAAAAGGCCCAGATAACTGTTGGGGCAACTTTTTCTCCTGCAGCAGGCACATTTGAAATTCCTATCCAGGTAAGTACAAAAGGGAGAATAGAGCCAATAACAGCGCCGGCATTGATTAAAAAACTTTGTACCGAATATCCCTGATTTCGCTGTTCTTCCGAAACCATATCACCCACCAGCGCCCTGAACGGTTGCATCGTAATATTAAAGGAAGTATCCATGAAAAGGAGCATAAAGGCACCAAAAAAGAGGGGAGGCAGAATGTAGGCGAAGAATTCCGAATTAGGCATAAAGAACATTGCCATGGCCGAAATAATGGCCCCCAGTAGGATGTACGGAATCCTGCGACCCAGTCGCGTCCAGGTATTATCACTGAAAAGGCCGATTATTGGCTGCACGATTAATCCCGCAAGAGGTGCGGCAAGCCAGAAATAACTCAGATGATGTACATCGGCTCCAAGGGCAGACAGTATTCGGCTGGTATTGCCATTTTGTAGTGAATAACCGATCTGGACACCCATGAATCCAAAACTCATATTCCAGATCGACCAAAAAGAGAGACGCGGTTTTTTTTCCATAATTTAAAATTGCGGTTTGCTGATCAGTGATAATATAGCAACTATTACGATCGTATTCTAATACCCCGAAATCGAAATTGCAAAGTACCTGAACACAAAGATTTAAATTTATCATCCAACGTAAATTGGAGGATACCATTGCCAAAAATAATAACAAGGAGTTTTCGTAATCCTGGAAAGAAATACGAACGGTTTTGGGGAAAGACAATCAATATTCGGCAGCAAATATAATTTGGAATTTTTGAAAAACAACAACTATTCCCTTTAAAATCAAAATAATAATTGAATTTAGGTGATACTTATGAATGCAAACGTTTGCGAAAGCCAGAAAATGTCAGATTCTTTTTGTCGATTCCCGGATTACAAGGTTCGTTTCAACGAAAAAAGTCTCGCCTGGACCATTTCTTTTAGCTTCAATTCGCTCTAAAAGAACCGTGGCGGCCCTGGTCCCCATCTCATAGCCATGCTGGTCAACCGAACTTAGGGTTGGAGTGGTAATATCGGAATAACTCCCTGCCGAAAAGCCCATAATAGCGACTTTTTCAGGAATGGCAATACCCATTTTCTGCAGCGATTTCATCGCTCCGACAGCAGTGAGGTCGTTTACTGTAAATATTCCATCGGGTGGCACAGGCAGTTGAATTAATTTGCGGGTAGCAATGGCTGCAAGGTCAAATGAGTCTGCAATAATCACATATTCATCAAGATAGGGCATATTGTGTGCCAATAAGGCCTCCTTGTACCCTTCAAACCGGCACTTCCCAATACCTAAAGAAGTGGGGGCTGCCAGGTGTGCAATCCTTTTACAGCCTGATTCAATCAAGTGACATACAGCGTTATATGCTGCTTTCTGATCGTCGATTATTACGCTGTCTGAGTCGAAACCATCTGGTACCCGGTCAAAAAATACAATTGGAATGCCACTCTCTTCAATGGATTGCAGATGGGCATAATCACTGGTCTCTTTAGAAATGGAAATTAGCGCCCCTTCGACCCTGTTTGACAGAAGCGCCTGGGCATTGATAATCTCCCGCTCATATTTCTCATTCGATTGGCAAATCATTACATTATACCCGGCATCATAGGCAACATCCTCAATACCGCTTATCACTGAGGAGAAAAAATAGTGAACCAGTTCGGGAATAATCACCCCTATTGTATTTGTCTTACTGCTCTTGAGCGACAAAGCAACCGCATTTGGTTTATAATGAAGTCTTTTAGCCAGGTCATTTACTGCATCTTTCGTATCACGACTGATATCAGGGTGATCTTTTAAGGCGCGCGAAACGGTAGAAGCTGAGATACCTAATGCTTTTGCAATATCTTTTATAGTGACCTGACTGCTCATCGAATGGTTTAATTCAATTGGAATAAGACTTTACTAAAGTAATATTTATTTTGAATTGACAGCAAAAATATTTACGTAGAATTAATACAAATTCAATTCATCAGAGGTAGAATGCCCTTGCGGAATTTTCAGTCGATACAGGAGTTTTTAAAAACATGTTGTATAACATATTTGTTGCAAACGTCACCGCAAACGTTTGCATAGAAATAATTTGATTTAACACAAATTAGCAATGTTAAAATTGTGTTAAAATTGTATTAATTTGTATCGCCGAAACGAGGAAGGGAAAGGAATTGTGGAGGCAAGCAATTAATATTCAAATGGATATATGTTAATAATGTCTTAATAAAGACAAAAAATTTGAACCATGATTTATGAACCATTAATTTGAATCACATGAAATTTGAAATTGTAAAGATGAAAGCAATTTGGTTTTTTCTTTTCGCACTACTGACTTTGTCGGTAACTGCACAGGAGAGATCAATTACCGGTAAAGTTACCGATGCTACTACGAATGAGGGGCTTATAGGAGTAACTGTTTTAATTGAGGGAACCTATACCGGGACTGTTACAGATATTGACGGGAAATTTTCTGTTAAAGTAACCCCGGGTGCAAAGCTGGTTTTTTCATTTATAGGTTATCAGGCCCAGACTTTAGCTGTGGGTACCCAGTCAACACTAAACGTTGCTTTAAAAACTGAAGCAAAGGGTCTTGATGAGGTTGTCGTTATAGGATATGGTACTGTGAAAAAATCGGATGCAACAGGTTCGATCAGTACAGTTAGTTCAAAGGATTTCAATAAGGGTGCGATGACATCAGCGCAGGACCTGATTGTGGGTAAGAGTGCCGGTGTTGTTATTACCAGTGATGGTGGTGCACCTGGAAGCGGATCAACAATCCGTATTCGTGGAGGATCATCTTTAAATGCCTCGAACGACCCTTTAATTATCATTGACGGTGTTCCAATTGCCAATAGTAATGTTTCAGGAAGTTCCAACTTCCTTTCGTTTGTAAATCCAAACGATATTGAAACTTTTACCGTGCTTAAGGATGCCTCATCAACTGCGATTTACGGATCGAGAGCTTCCAACGGGGTTATCCTCATTACTACCAAAAGTGGCACACTGGGTTCTCCATTGCACATTACCTATAACGGAAATGCATCGATCGGTGAAGCTGTAAAATATGTGGATGTTTATTCAGGTGACCAGTTGAGGCAGATTGCTGCAGATCACGTTGGTTTATTTGGAGCAGATAGTTTTAACAAGCTGGGATCAGCCAATACAAACTGGCAGAAAGAGATTTTCCGCACAGCCGTATCATCGGATCATAATTTAAGTTTATCCGGTGCAACAAAAAACCTACCTTACCGTGTTTCTGTTGGTTTCACCGATCAGAATGGTATACTGAAAAATACCGGTATGCAACGTTTCACAGGATCTGTAAACCTTAATCCGGTACTTCTTGAAGGGGCTTTGAAATTGAATATCAATGCAAAAGGGATGACAACCGATCAGAATTTTGCAGATGCAGGAGCTGTAGGATCGGCCGTGGGAATGGATCCAACTCACCCGGTCTATGATAACAGTGCAATCGGTGTTGCCAACTCGGCAGGTTATTTTCAGTGGAATAATTATGGCGCCAATCTGGGTACTCCTAATCCTGTTGAGCAGTTAATGATGTCTGACAATAAGTCAACAGTACAACGTGCAATTGCAAATGTTCAGGCAAATTATAAGCTTCCATTTCTTCCGGACCTTAAGGCTAATTTAAATTTGGCTACCGATTATACGGATGGTAAAGGACATAATAACCGCCCCGTAACCTCCCCTTCAACACTTACAAGTCCTTTAAACGGTAAGTTAAGTGATTATACGGGTACAAATTATAATAATCTGCTCGATTTCTATTTGAATTATAATAAGGAACTTGGTTCTCATAAGATTGATGCAACCGCCGGTTATTCATGGCAGCATTTTAAACGTGATGGCCACAGTTATACCCGTGGTATTGTAGATGCTGGTCACGCTTATTCCAAAACCGACAGTACCTCCTTTATTACCGAAAACTATCTGGTTTCCTTCTTTGGCCGTGTAAATTATACGTTTAAGAACAGGTATTTACTTACAGCCACCATTCGTGATGACGGTTCCTCCCGTTTCGCCAAGAACAACCAATGGGGACTATTCCCGTCAGCTGCTTTTGCCTGGAAAATCAAGGAAGAATCATTTTTGAAGAATGTGAATGCGGTATCTGATATGAAATTAAGACTGGGCTGGGGGGTAACCGGTCAGCAGGATGTTGGAAATGATTACCCTGCTCAGGCCAGGTATATCAAATCGGTTGAGGGTTCTTATTATCCTATTGGCGGATCCTATCTTCCGACATTGCGTCCAAACGCCTATGATCCAAACATTAAATGGGAAGAGACCACAACCTCAAATATTGGATTCGACTTCGGATTGCTAAAAGACCGTATCACGGGTTCCGTTGATGTCTACAACCGGGTTACGACCAATCTTTTGAATACGGTTACGATTCCTTCTGGCAGCAACTTCTCGAATACCTTACTTACCAATGTGGGAAGTCTTGAGAATAAGGGTATTGAAGCTTCGTTGAATTTGACCGCGATCTCCAAAAAGGATATGTCATTAACTTTTGGATTCAACTTTACCTATAATGAGAATAAAATTACCAAGTTGCTGATCTCCGATGATCCGAACTATATTGGAATTTTATATGGAAGCGCATTTACTGGAACAAATCAGGTGACCAGAGTAGGGTATGGTGCTTACTCCTACTTCCTGAACAAACAGGTTTATGATACCAACGGCAATCCTATTGAAGGGGTCTATGTTGATCTTTCCGGAAAAGGGGGAACAGTTAGTGGAAACAATGCAGATAAATACATCTACAAAAATCCTACCCCAAAGTATTTGCTCGGCTTCTCTGCCCGGTTTAACTACAAGGCATTTGATTTCTCAGCTTCCGCCAGGACCAATATCGGGAATTACGTTTATAATCAGGTTGCTGCCAGTGCCTCTTATGACCAGATGTACGCGATCGGATACTGGAAAAATGAACCTACCTATTTAACAGATACCAAATTTGTTAAAAGGCAGTTCACAAGTGATTATTTTGTCGAAAATGCCTCATTCTTTAAGCTGGACAACGTAAGTGCAGGATACAATTTTGACAACCTTTATGATCATTTCAAAGTTAGGCTAAGCCTGACTGTTCAAAATGCACTCACGATCACCAAATACAAAGGTATTGACCCTGAAGTTTCTGGTGGCATTGACAACAATTTCTATCCAAGACCTCGTACTTTCATGCTTGGTGTCAGTATAACCTATTAATATTCTAATAAGATATAGATATGAATAAAAAGATTTTAATATTAGGAATCGCTTTTTCAGCACTGATGTTCACATCGTGTGTGAAAGATTTGAATGTAATTCCAAAAGATCCCAACACTATTTTGGCAGGAAATTTGGGAGATAGCGCAGTTTATATGACTGAATCTCTTGGAAAGATCTACGCAAGTTTTATTATTTCAGGGCAGGGAAGTTCAGGAGGAGATGATATTGCAGCCTCTGATGGTAATTTCTTTACGACCACAAGAGCACTCTGGAATTGCCAGGAAATAACCACCGACGAGGCGATTTGCGCCTGGGGAGATGTTGGTATTGCTGATTTAAATACCCAGACCTGGAGTCCGCAGAACCCTTTCCTTACCGCTCTTTACCAGCGTTTAAGTCTAAGTGTTACCTATGCCAACGAATTTATCAGGAACACCAACGGAAAAACAGATCCGATAATTGTCAACTATAATGCTCAGGCACGTTTCTTAAGAGCATTGGCCTATGCATGGGATATGGACCTGTTCGGAAATCCACCTTTTGTAACTGACCTTGATGGTGTTGGAAAGTTTTTTCCGAAACAGTTGGATCCCGATCCAAAGATTGGCAGGGCAAAATTATTCAACTACATCGTTTCTGAATTGCATGCAATCGAAACAAAGTTACCAGCTCCCGATAAGTTGTCTTCACAGGCAAATCAGGCTGCCTGTTGGATGTTACTGGCCCGTGTTTATCTGAATGCCAAGGTTTATACCGGAACAGCAAAATGGGATAGTTGTAAAATCTATTGCGATAAAGTGGTTAACAGTGCCGCTTATCAACTGGCAACCAACTACAGACAGAATTTTAGCGCAGATAATGACGGAAAGACAAATCCTGAGATGATTTTTGCATGGGCACAGGACGGAATTCATACACAAGGTTATGTCGGAACAACCTTCATCATTGAATCTTCGAGCGATGGAACCTATATTAATGCTCCTGATCTTGGTTTAACTTCGAATACCAACTGGAATGGAAACCGGGCCCGCAAACAGTTTATGAATGTATTGGTTGATACTTTGGCCACCTATGGAAATAATCCTATTCCAACTAACGATCCATGGTTTGCAAAGAGTAAAGACAAACGGGTATTCCTAAGAGTCAAAAAATCACTCGATATTCCTAGCGCTTCATCAAGCGGCGATTACGGTATTGGAGTTTATAAATTCTGGGCAAAAAATGCAAACGGCACACAGTCTGCAGATTATAATGCAGCCTTCGCAAATACCGATTTCCCGGTTTTCCGTTATGCAGATGCTTTACTGATGAGGGCTGAAGCTTCACATAAACTGAATAATGATGCTGCTGCAGTCACCGATATTAACCTTATCCGAACGCGTGCTTTTGGAGATGCTTCAGGAAATATCACTGCCGGTCAGGTAACTGATCAATTCCTGCTCGACGAACGCGGACGTGAATTTTATTATGAAGCCCAACGTCGTACTGACCTGGTTCGTTTTGGTCAATTTACAGACGGATCTTATAAATGGCAATGGAAAGGCGGTACTTTTGCAGGTGGAACAACAGATAACCATTTAAATCTGTTCCCGATTCCGGGTGATGAGGTTTCTGCAAATCCTAACATCAAACAAAACTCGGGTTATTAATCTCTTAATCTTTTAAACCATGAATAAAAATTTACTTATATATTTATCTTTCATCGGGTTGTTCGCACTTTTGTTTGCCTGTAAAAAAGACGAAACGAAGGTGGTTATGCTAGCCAGCCCGATTGTCCCTACGATTAAGACTATGCCTGACTTAACCCTTACAAGAACCAATGGAACAAAATCACTTGTTTTTGTTGGAACTCCTTTGGATCCGGGTTTTCAGGCCTCCGCTACCTATTATCTTGAGGCTTGCGCCAAAGGGAATAATTTTGTCAATGCAATCGCTATCCTTAATGATGTACAGGATCTTTCAATGTCTATTTCGGTTAGTAGTTTAAATGGCATTTTACTTAAAAAGTTCACGGCCGATCAGGTCTCTGCTGTCGATTTCAGGATCAGAGCGGTTATGGCTATCGATGCAGGAACAGGATATACCCCAATGGTTTATAGTTCCGCAGTAAATACAGCCAATGTTACCGTTTATGGTTTACCGCGTTTGGATTTAGTCGGTTCGGGTATTACTCAGAAAATTGAATCTGCTTTGGGTGATGGCAAATACACCGGTTTTGTAAAACTTGATGCCACAAAACCGTTTACCTTAAAAGATCCCGATACGGGAACTATCTACGGGCTTACCGGTGGTGCATTTGCCGCAAATGGGGGTGGAATTACTGCCACAGCAAGTGGATGGTATAAATTTACTGCAGATACCAAGGGACTTACCTACGCAATCGATTCCTATATGATTGGTCTGGTAGGATCTGCAACACCTAATGGATGGAATAGTCCGGATAGTAAAATGGATTATGATGCAGTTAATGGTTGTTGGGTAATTACCGTTAATCTGACAAATGATCAAATTAAATTCAGACTTAATGATGGATGGGCGACAAACTGGGGCGGAAAAGGCACAGCCGATGGCTCTGCTGATAATTATACCGATGCTACAACTGTTCCATTGGCTGCCGGTGGGAAAAATATCGGTCTTAATGGAGGTGCAGGGAATTACACCGTCAAGCTGTACATTCAGGATCTAAAAGCAACAGTGGTTAAGAACTAAAAGGTATGAAACATTTTAAAAAAAATGATATGAAAAAAGTGTCCATATATAAATTATTGGCCGTACTGGTTACTGCGATCCTGTTTTTTGGCGCATGTACGAAGGAAAACGCGGACGTGCGATTAGCTCCGAGGCTTTCTACTTCACAGGTATTGAATGTGAAATCTGATTCTGTCACAGTTGTCGGCTTTGTAGTCGCTGCCGGTGGTGGTTTTACCGAGGAGGGAGTTTGCTACGGCATTTCAGCAGCCCCAACAATTGCCAACACCAAAGTACCGTTTACCGGTCCTGTTACTGGTGCAACCTACACGGTCAAAGTTGGAGGGCTTGCTTATGCAACGCTTTATTATGCCCGTGCTTATGCAACCAATGCAACAGGGACTATTTATGGCGAACAGGTAACTTTTACAACCTCACCTGTAGTTCCGACCCTTACTACAACAGCAATTACCGCTCTTACAGGTAATTCGGCAATCACCGGCGGAAACGTAACTGTTGCAGGTGGTGCTGCTGTAACTGCCCGCGGTGTAGCCTATGGTCTGGCTCATAACCCTACCATTTCGGGATCAAAGACATCCGATGCCAATGGAATTGGTGTATTTGTAAGCACCCTTACCGGTTTAAAAGGGCATACAGCCTATTATGTACGCAGTTATGCAACTAATTCAGCTGGTACTGGTTATGGTCCTGAGGTCGCCTTCACAACCTTGGTAGATTATCCTGTTGTAACGACAACTGCAGCTACCGCAGTTACAAAAGTTAGTGCAATCTCTGGTGGATCGGTTACCTATGATGGAGGTGGTGCTATTACTGCAAGGGGTCTGGCATGGGGTACCGCAGCAAATCCGGATATTACCGGAACAAAAATTGATGGAGCAACAGGTACCGGTCTCTTTGTCAGTAACCTTACGGGGTTGACAAGTAATACCGTTTATCATGTCCGTGCCTATGCTACAAACAGCGCGGGTACTGCTTATGGCGCCGATGTGCAGCTTAAAACACTGGCCGACATCCTTACCTGGAATCTTCCCGGCGATTATGTTGGTGCGAGCTACCCAGGTTCCGGATTGGCCGATTGGTCTCCGGACAAATCACCACAGGTAATCAGCACTATTGCTGCCGGTGACAAGCTTGAAGGTTATGTCTATATGGCCAATGGAACCAACAACTGGAAATTTGCTTCCCAACTTAACTGGGATGGTCCAAATTATGCCAACAATGATGGGAATGGTGTTTTGGAACCTGGCAAGTTGGATCCAAATGCCAAAAATAATATTGCTTCATCCAAAGGATATTACAAAATCAATGCCGATGCTACCGCGATGACCTATACTGCAGTTGCCACAAACTGGGGTATAATTGGTGATGCTACTCCAGGAGGATGGGGTGCCCAGACCGATATGGTTTATGATCCGTCTGCGAAAACATTCTCTTTACCAATACATTTAACTTCTGGTGGAAATATCAAATTTAGAGGTACATCAGACTGGGGTGTGAATTATGGCAGTGTAACTGTAGATGGTAAGCTTGATACCAAGGATAATAATAATATCCCGATAGCAGTAACTGCTGATTATGCTGTTACGTTAGATCTGAGCCATCCAAATGCATATACCTATAACCTCACAACCTGGGGATTAATCGGAGATGCTACTCCGGGAGGCTGGAGCACGGATACTCCGATGACATGGAACTCTGTTGCCAAAGTCTGGACAAGTACCGTGGCTTTGGTTTCTTCCAGTGGCGGTAAAACCTTCAAAATTAGGGCAAATCATGATTGGCCTATCAATTTTGGCGGATTAGGGACTTCAGATGGTTCTGCAGATAACTATATCAATGCAACTACGGTTCCATTAGGATCCGGCGGCCATAACATCGGGGTTCCGGGAAATGTTGATGGAACCTATACCGTCACTTTTGATCCTGTGGCTAAAGTGGCAACGGTAACAAAAAATTAATTTTATAAACCTAAAAGGCTTATCTGCTTAGTACAAGTGGATAAGCCTTTTTTTTATTTCCCGGAAGGTGTTTTGGGATCAACCCAAATTGTGAAGGCAGGATCTTCTATGTGGTTAAATATTATTTGATAGGAGTTATTTTTTTTTACAAAACCTTAACGCTTTTCAAAAAACCTTAGTAGCTTTGACAGTATGTCTGAATAAACCTTATTTGCCTTGTTTAATAAAGCAATAGCAATGTTTATTTGAGAAACATCTATTCCCACATTTTGAGTGGCGATTTTTCCTTTTATTCGTATTTATTTTATCAGTATGTTATATCGAATAACTCTTCTTCTTAGTCTGGTACTTTTTTGTAAGTTCACCTTTTCGCAGGTGACAACCAATCCTACCTTGCCCATCGAAAACCTCCCGGTTTCGATCACCTTCGATGCCACGCTGGGTGATGCCGGCTTAAAAGATTATACAGGAGATGTTTATACCCATACCGGTGTTATTACCGATAAAAGTTCTTCCCTGACTGATTGGCAACACGTCATCGGAACCTGGGGCAATAATACGCTGCAACCTAAACTTACCAGAATAACCAATAATACCTATTCACTCCAGATTACACCTGACATCCGGGGCTTTTATAGTGTCCCTGCCGGAGAAATCATTAAGCAGATGGCCTTTGTCTTTAGAAGTGCTGATGGTACCAAACAGACTAAAAATATCCTTATCGATGTTTATAGTTCCGGTTTGAATGTTGCATTTACAAATCCTTCAGGGAATTCAATCCTGAATCAGGATGCAAATCTACAGGTTCTTGCCTCCTCGAGTGCAATAGCTGATATTCGTCTTTTCATGAACAGCAATCAGGTTGCGTCCGTTACCGGTGCAACACAGCTTTCATACCCTTTTAATGCTTCTCAACCAGGCGATTACTGGCTGAAAGTGACTGCAACCAGCGGGGCAACAGTGGCCACAGATTCTATTTTTATTAATGTGATTGGTCCTCAGGTGGTCCAAACGCTTCCTGTCGGTGCGAAAAAGGGGATTAATTATCTGGATACCCAGAGTGCAAGGCTGGTACTATGGGCTCCTTTCAAATCAACCGTTCACGTTATTGGTGAGTTTAACAACTGGACTCCCTCCTCATCCTCCCGGATGAAAAGAGATGGTGACTACTTCTGGTTAGACATAACCGGCCTTACTTCGGGGAAAGAGTACCCTTTTCAATACCTTGTCGATGGAAATCTTAAGATAGCCGATCCCTATACCGAAAAAACTTCTGATCCTGATAATGACAAGTATATCACTACAACGACTTATCCGGGATTAATTCCTTATCCTGCTGGCAAAACGGAGGGCATTACCAGTGTTTTGCAAACCAACCAACAGCCATATAACTGGCAAATTGCAAAATTCGGGGCAGTTTCTCCCGACACAATGGTGGTGTACGAATGTCATGTCAGGGATTTTGACCAGCTGCATTCCTATACCGGGGTAATCAGCCATCTTGATTATTTAAAGACACTGGGTGTAAATGTTCTGGAGTTAATGCCCGTGAATGAGTTTGAAGGAAACTCCAGCTGGGGATACAATCCATCCTTCTATTTTGCCCCGGATAAATACTATGGACCTAAGAATGATTTGAAATTATTGGTCGATGAATGTCATAAAAGGGGAATTGCCACAGTGCTTGACCTGGTGCTTAACCATTCCTATGGCCAGAGTCCGTTTGTTCAGCTCTATTTTGATGGGACTAAACCTACGGCTCAGAATCCCTGGTACAATCAGAAGAGTAATTTTGCAAATCCCTCATTACAATGGGGATATGACTTTAATCATGACAGCCCATCTACGCGGCAGCTCGTGGATAGCATCAATTCGTTCTGGATGAGCGAATATAAGATTGACGGTTTTAGGTTTGACTTCACAAAGGGATTTTCCAATACTCCAAGAACTGATCCGAATGATTGGGGTGGCAGTTACGACCAGGCCAGAGTTGACAACCTGGAACGGATGGCGCATGAGATCTGGGTCCGTAAACCAGGTGCTATGGTAATTTTTGAGCACCTTGCAGATAATCCGGAACAGACCGAATTAGCCAGTAAAGGGATTCTACTGTGGGGAAACTTTAATTATAATGCTTCTCAGGGGGCAATGGGATATAATGATGGTAATAAGTCTGATTGGACATCCGCATCTTATGCCTACTTGGGATGGACTAACCCGGGTCAACTTGGCTACATGGAGAGCCATGATGAGGAACGCATTCTATATCAATGTCTTAATTATGGAAATGCTTCAGGTTCATACGACATCAAGAGTCTAAAGGTGGCACTTAACCGGGCAGCCTTGACTGCTGCCTTGTTTATTCCTGTGCCGGGTCCAAAGATGATCTGGCAGTTTGAAGAACTTGGTTATGATATCTCCATCAATTATAATAACGATCGGGTCGGGGAGAAACCTATCCATTGGGAATATAAGGATAATGCGGACAGAGCGCTGCTGAATAAGGTGTTTTCTCAACTTTTTCAGTTGAAAAAAAGTGCGCCGATTTTTTCTACTACCGATTTCAGCCAGGCTGTGGCAAGTGATATCAAATGGATTAAATTGAATCTTAATGGAGAACATGTTTTAATTGTCGGAAATTTTGGAGTAGCTAGCGCAAGTCCGGTTCTGGATTTTCAAAAAGCGGGAACGTGGTATGACTTCTTTGGTCAAAAAACGATAAGCGTAGCCACGACATCGCAGAGTGTACCGCTGGCAGCCGGCGAATACAAGCTCTTTTCGACTCAAAACCTGGGGAACATAGTCACGGATGTTCCTTTGATTAAAAGTCAGAACTACCTGCAGATCAGTCCCAATCCTGCGTCCGATTATCTAAAGGTAATCTCGGTTACGGGGTCACAAAAGTTATCGATTTTTAGTCTCACGGGGGTTAAAGTCAAGGAATTTCAACTCTCGACACTTCAGGGAGCTGAAAATAATCTTTTTATTGGTGATTTGAACCCGGGTCTCTATATGGTGAAAGCACAAAATATAAATGGAGAAACATTAGTCAGGAAGGTTATTAAAAGACCCTAGGAGAAGTCCCAATTATTACAACTTATTTCAAATTGAAGCAGGCTGATGCAATTTGAAGTTTACTCGTGACTTCGCCTATACTAATCGGCTTTGGAATAAAGTCATTCATACCTGCCTCAAAGCAATCCTCACGGTCACTTGTCGAGACGTTGGCAGTCATAGCAATAATGTAAGGCTGAATAATGTTCATTTTGCGAATAGCCACAGTTGCTTCATAACCATCCATTTCAGGCATCCTGACATCCATCAGGATCACATTGTATCTCTTTTTAGCCAAAAAATCAAGAACCTCCATACCATCAGCGGCTGTATCGGTTTGATATCCGAGTTTTTGTAAAACCCGCTCAATTAATTTTTGATTGACAAAATTATCCTCTGCAATCAGAATATCCAGTGGATATTTTACTGCAAATGTTAATTCCTGATTGGTTCCTGGCGGAACTTCTTTAACGAGAATATCTTTGTAAAGTGTGTTGATCATAAAAGAACATCATTGATTATTGCAGTTAGCCACTAAAAAAACACTTTTAATACTAAACCGGAAATCAGAATAGAATGAACAAATATATTAAAATATTTACAGATTGGTGCTCTGTGCAGCAAAATATTTACACAAATTAAAAATAAAATGCCTAAAGGATAAAATATTTACAGATAGCGGTTGCTGATCTGATCACTTTTGGGTTCGGAATTCAGCTGCAATTCGCAGTCTTTTCATAATTTCTATATTGCGGATAGGTTTTGCAATATAATCGTTCATTCCTGCATTGAGGCAATTATCTTTATCTCCCGCCATCGCATTTGCAGTCAATGCAATGATGTATGGTTGTTCAATATCCATTTGCCGGATATTTTGAGTGGTCTCAAATCCATCCATTTCAGGCATCTGGATATCCATTAAAATAACCTCGAAATGGCGCTTCCGAATTGCCTCAATGACGAGTTTCCCGTTTGCTGCAATTTCTGTTTTGTATCCCAGTTTGCCCAGAATATTATTAATAAGCTTTTGATTGATTAAATTATCTTCGGCTATCAAAATAGTTAAGGGGAACTCCTTTGCAAAGGAACTTGTCAAAAGTCCGGTAGGTAACGCTGATGCATTAGTAACATCCCGATCATGTGCCAGAATAGCGCTGAGACTTTTGAGAAGACGTTGTTTCTTTAAAGGTTTAGTCAGAATTGAATCAAATAAGTGAGGGTTTTGTTTCCAGGTCTCGTCGCCAATTGTCGTAAGTAAAATAATCTTAGCAGGATCCGGAACAATTTTTATAGCCTGAGCCAGTGTTGTCGCGTCGGAGTCGGAAAGGTAATTATCGGTAATGACAATAGCTATTTTTTCAGGGGAATGCAAAAAATTAAGTGCTTCCCGGGCAGAATAAACTGTAAAAGTAATAAGGTTCAAAATTTCCAGCTGACTTTTAAGAATGTTCATACTGGTTTTATTGGTTCCAACAAGTAAAACAGCATTAGGCCCATTTTTGGACAGGTTTTCGGGAACAGGTTTGAAAGTGCCTGATTTACTTGTTGAACAATGAATTGTAAAGGTAAAAGTAGAGCCGTTTCCAAATTCGCTCATCACACTGATTTCACCCCCCATTAGATTAACAAGCCTGTCGCAGATTGCAAGACCCAATCCTGTTCCGCCGTAGCTTCGCGTTGTTGAGGCGTCGACCTGGGTGAATGCATCGAAAAGATTTTCAATTTTATGCTGCGGGATTCCGATACCCGTGTCACGGACATCAAATCCCAAAATAATTCCATTTCCTTGAGGTTCGCTGGATATTAGATATATCTTTAAATATACTTCTCCCTCCTGTGTGAATTTTATAGCATTGTTTATCAGGTTTATAAGGATCTGTTTTAACCTTAGATTGTCTCCGTTTAACTGTTCCGGCACATTTGGTTCAATCTGATAAATCAGTTCTATCCCTTTAGAGGAGGTCTTTTGCGAGAAAAGATCCATCACCTCTTCAATACTGATTCGCAAATCAAAATCGGCTTGCTCCATTTCCATCATACCCGATTCAATTTTCGAGAAATCAAGAATATCGTCAATCACCGCTATAAGATTTTCACCACAGGTTAATATCGTATCATTGTAATCGCGCTGCTCGGAACTTAGCTGAGTTTGACTAAGGAGGGATGACATTCCAATAACACCATTCATCGGAGTTCGAATTTCGTGGCTCATTGTTGCAAGAAACTTACTCTTAGCATCATTGGCGTGCTCAGCGTCCTTTCTTGCATTTTGCTCCATTATTTTTTGCTCCTGAAGTTCTTCCGACTGTTTATGCAATTCCGAATTGAGAATTTGTAACTCCCCGGCTTGTTGAACGATTTGTGCAGTACGTTCATTGACAAGTCTTTCAAGTTTCAATCGTTTTTTGTTTATTGAATTTACACGAAATTTATAGAACCCGAAAAGGGTAAGGCCGATAAATAGTAAATCCAGAACTTTGAACCACCAGGTTAACCAAAACGGGGGCACAATTATTAATTGAATTTCACTGATTGCAGTTGACCATTCTCCTGATTTGGCCTGGCTGATCACAACAAATTCATAGTCTCCGGGATTTAAATTTGTATACGTGGCAGAATTCTGATTCGAAACGATGTTCCACTGCTGATCGAATCCGTTAAGCTTATAGGCATAAATTTTATTTAAAGGAGAAGTATAATCCAGAGAAACATAACCAATGGTGATTACCGAAGCAGTATATGGTATTGTTAATTGTTTTGTTTCTGAGATATCTTCTTTTAACGGAGAGGGGTCATTCAGATTCTTTGCTATTGGGACACTTTTGTTAAAGATTTGAAAATCGGTAAGGGCAATCCGGTAATTAAGCGATTTTTCAACAACCTGCTCTGGGGAGAAGGAGTTGAATCCGTTAATTCCACCAAAATAGAATTTCCCCGATTTCCCAGCCCAGGCCGAATGTGGTTTAAACGCTTCACCCTGCAACCCATCTTCCAGGGTAAAGTTCTTTACAATTTTATTTGCCGGATCATATTTAGAAATACCCTTATTGGTACTTACCCAAATAGCACCCCTGGAATCCTCCAGTGCCGCAAAGATACATTTGCTTGGAAATCCGTTTATTGTTTCGACAGGAATAAATATTCGGTTTCCCGGATCAAAATAGCTCAGGCCTCCATTGAGTGTAGAAATATATATAACGCCTGATTTTGTTTCTAAAAATTGATGTATGGAATTGCTTATAAGACGGTTGTTTTCTTTGTTAAACCTGGTAAAACTGTTTGTCGCCGGCTCATAAAGATCAATTCCCCCGTTAAAGGTTCCGATCCACATATTCCCATTGCGATCTTCAAGAATATCGGAGATCTCATCACTACTTAGGCTTGTCGGATTATCTTTATCGTATCTGAAACTTGTAAATTTTTTCGTGTTTTCATCATAAATAGTTAGCCCACCTCCATGAGTTCCTATCCAGATCCTGCCATCTCTTGCAATTGTAACATCATAAATATTGTTGTTCGTTAATCCTGAAGGATTAGTTGGATCGGATTTGAATTGTGTGAATTTCCCGGTAGTATAATTCAATTTATTTAGTCCTTCACCCCATGTTCCAATCCAGAGGTTGTTTTTTGAATCTTCAGCCAGTGTAATAATGTAGTCGCCTGATATACTGTTGCCTGAAGCCTTGTGTTTAAACAGGTCTGACTTTCCTGTTTTCCGGTTAAACCGGTTTAAACCACCTCCGTCGGTTCCAACCCATAAGTTGTTGTGCTGATCCTCTAAAATGCTTAATACAAAATTATTTGAAAGACTCCCTCTTTCAGAATTATGCTTGTAATGGGCAAAAAGATCGCTGTTCACTTTATGAAGGCATACGCCGCCTGAAAACAAACCAATCCACATATTTCCCGTTTTATCCCGTGTGATTACATCTGCAGAATTTGTAGATAAACTGTGGTCATCGATCTCATCGTTCAAACAATTCCGGAATTTACCGGATTGATAGTTGAAGATGCTTATCCCTCCATTTTCAGTCCCAACCCAAAGATTTTTATTGTTGTCCTCGTTGATTGTCTGCACATCATCTTTAATTAATGAGTTAGCATCAGCAGTATTTCGGAAGTGTGTGAATGTTCCGGTTTCGGTGTCAAGCAGGTTTAGCCCGTCTCCCTTGGTCCCTATCCACAGCCGATGATCGCTATCCTCAAATATAGCGCTGATGTTATCGCCGGAAATTGTCTTTTGATCGGTTCGGTTATGTGTATACCGTATAAAGGTACTGTCTTTTCTCACGAAACGGTTAAGACCTCCTGAAAGTGTTCCAAGCCAAAGATCCCCTTTGCTGTCTAGCAGGGCTGTTGTTAAATTGTTATCGCTTAGTGATGAAGGATTATTATTTTTATGACTTAATTTGGTAAAACGATTGGACAACGGATCGAACAGAACTAAACCATCACTGGTTGCAATCCAGAATTTTCCGCTGCTCTCCTTTACAATTTTATTGATCATATTGGATGAAACAGTGTTGGGATTAGCCGGATCGTAAAGGAAATGACTAAAGCTATTCTTTTTGCGGTCGAATCGATTTAATCCTCCACCATGTGTGGCGATCCAGAGATCCCCGTGACCATCTTCCAGAATATCTTTAACATAGTTACTGCTGAGCGTGGTTGAATCGGCCGGATCGTTATAAAAAACCTTAAACTGATGGCCGTCATACCGGTTCAATCCATTTTCTGTTCCTATCCAGATGAATCCACGGCTATCCTGTATGATACACAAGGGATTGAGATCAGATAACCCCTCTCTGGATCCTATCCTGTCAAAATTTAATTGCTGATTCTGACTAAAGGCCACAGAAGAAATAAGCAGAACGAGTAAAAACAATATGGATTTTAGGCTTTTCATTAATCGTTACCGGAGCTATTTAAAATTATTTTATAGGTAAATATAGTTACAAAAGTAAAAAAAATAAAGCAGGATAAAAATAAATTTACAGAAGATAGCACAGGATCGAAAGAAGTGCACCCGTAATAATCAGAATCGAAAAATCGATGAACAAGCTTTTGCGAATCACTTTACTGCATAAGGTTGTCGCGTAAATCATCTTCAGAAGATTGTTACTGGTGGTTGCATTTATAATTGCCAAGGCAATGGTAGATTCGGCAATCCCACCGGTGCCTTGTAAAAGGTTAAGCAGAAAAGGGTCGATATCGGTAATCCCAACGACAAATGCCAAAGAAGTTATTCCGGAATTTCCATAGCTTTTCATCACATAATTGGTGATCATTCCAAATATAACAAACAGCAGACCAAATAGTAAGGCAGTTTTAAACTCCAATGGATTTTTGTTGTTCTGAATATTCTGATTATCGCTTAGGGAGTCCGAATTTGACTTCCCGTTTTTGTATGATATTTTGGAAAGGATTCCGCAGATTATAAATAGCGCCAGGAAGGGGATAGCCAATGAAGTTGCAATAGAGGGCATAAAAAGAAACGACAAAATAAGAATTCTCAGGTACATCATCCCATTTGCCATCATTATTGCTGAAACTGCCTGACCCCCTTCTCCCGCTTGTCCTTCCTTCTCACGACGGGCGATAATAACAGTTGTTGTTGTACTGCTATACAGACCTCCCAGCATTCCGGTAACCATAATTCCCGAGTCCGGAAAAACAAATTTCTTCAGCAGGTAGCTGATGTATGAAATTCCAGAGACAACGACTACCGCCAGCCATAATCGGTAAGGTGAAATTGGAATCTGACCTGAAATCGGATTATCCGGTAGCAAAGGAAGAATAACTCCGATAAATGCAATAAACTTGGCTAATGTAATAAACTCCTCTTCAGAGGCTTTCTTTGAAAGTGAGATCAGATCGCCTTTAAGTTCAGTTAAGATAAGAATCACTACAACGAATGATAGCAGTAACCATACGGGCTGTGTGATTACCAGAATTGGAAGGCAATAGGTCAGCAATGCCAATACAGAACTGGTTATGCCGTAATAATTGTATTGATGAATCTTTTGATAATACTGAATAGCCAGTAATATGCCGATGATCACCAGACCGGTTAAAAACGGCAGATAGGATTTTGGGTCTGCAATAAACAGAACATATCCAAATAAACCGATGAATGTGAAGGTACGGTCGGTGCCAAACAATAAAGCTTCATTTTCGGTGATATGATGCCTGCGTTGTTCAAGACCAATAATCAAAGAAAAGACCAGCACCAACAGGAACCTGACAAATTCTTCTGGAATAAGATTCTGGATAGACATACCATAAAGGTTGAAGAACAAAGATAGGGATAAATCCTGTAAAGGCAAACAGCGGCTTACTTGCAGTTACTGCCTATTACCATCGGGTTTATCGCCTTGCTTTATTCCGTAAAATGTCCTTCCAATCTTAAATTGACAGGTTGATTAGGATTCTTCTATTTCAAATCCCACCTTCTTTAAATCATTCCAATAGCCCGGATATGATTTTGTAATTACCAGTGGATCATCAATGATTACCTGCGGATAAACCATCGATGCCGGTGCAAAGGCCAGAGCCATACGATGATCATGATAAGTTTTTACTACCGGTGGATCGTGTACCAGGTTAGTTTCAATCGCTCCATTCCACAAAAGATCACCGCTGGTTGGTTCTGTTAGAATAGCTCCCAACTTTGATATCTCATTCTGCAAAGCCAGGATTCGATCGGTCTCTTTAATTTTAAGGGTTAGTAATCCTGAAAAGTGAAATGGGATTTTTTTGCATACGGCAAGAACCGCAAAAGTTTGTGCAATATCCGGATTTTCTATAAAATTGATTTCAATATTTCGTGGAGTGGGGACATCTATTTTTGTCAGACGGACATCGTTTCCCTCCTGGACAGAGTATACACCAAAATATTCCCTGAACCATTCCGATTGGGTGGAGTCCCCCTGAAGACTCTTCAAACGTAATCCTTTGAGCGATAAATCACACTCGTCAGATAACGCTGCCATGGCATACCAATACGATGCTCCTGACCAATCTGCTTCTACCTCAAATTTTATGGGTTTATAGTGTTGCTCTTCAATCCGGATCTCGTTCCCAATCCAGGTATACTCAACTCCAAATTGTTTCATTAATTGAAGGGTAAGCTCAATATAGGGCTTTGAAGTGATCCGATTGAGAAGCTTCAGGGTCATCCCCCCCCGAATTGTGGGTGCAATCATCAGTAATGCAGATATATATTGACTGCTGATACTTCCATCTAGCGCTATTTCCGTACCGGTTAAGGCTGATCCAAGAATTCGTAAAGGGGGAAATCCATCCTCTCCGAGGTATTCAATCGAAGCGCCAAGTTTTCGTAAAGCATCCACCAGTATCCCGATGGGGCGTTGTTGCATTCTTTGGGAACCGGTCACGGTCCATTCTCCTGCTATTTTTGACAAAAATGCTGTTAAAAATCGCATTGCGGTCCCGGCATGACCAATATCAAAATGACTTGTATTACTGTTGAGAACCTTCTCCAAGACGCTGGTATCATCACTATCGGATAGGTTTTCAATCGAATAGGGTGAATAGCTCAACGAATTAATAATTAAAACTCTGTTGCTTATGCTTTTAGAGGAAGGGAGGGTAACCTCGCCTTTCAGAAATCTATCTGGTTTGGTTATGTTATACTGCATGGCTGAGTCTCAACGATTGATTTTTTTAAAGTAATCCAAAGCCTCGAACACAAGGTTTTTATCGCAATTTTGATTGATTGCAACTTCGCCGATGTAGGGAATAAGGGTAAAATTCACCCGTTTTCCTTCGTTCTTCTTATCGTGTGTCATCAATTGGTAGAGCGACTCAAAGGAACTTTCGGCTATTGAATATCTCCCATAGACATCAATAAGCCAGTCTGTTAGCTCTGTAACGGTTGCCATTGGCAGATCACATATTTTATGCGAGAGATAAAGTTCGGCTATCATCCCATAGGCCACGGCATAACCGTGAAGTAAGGGTTTATCGGTTTCCATGGCGAAACTTTCAAAGGCATGTCCAATTGTATGTCCGAAATTAAGAGCCTTGCGGATATTGTTTTCGTTGGGATCGCGGAATACAAACGAATCTTTAATGGCCACTGACCGGGCAATTATTCCGCGAAGGATATTTAGGTCAGGATTTTTTGAATCGAAATTACGAACCTCTTCCAAATGTTCCTTCGAATAGATCAGACCATGTTTGACCATTTCAGCATAACCCGAAATTAAATTCGGAATATCAATACTCTGAAGGAATCTTGTGTCGATCAGTACGCTCATCGGTTGATTTATCACCCCAATTTCATTTTTTAAACCATTGAAATTGAATCCGGTTTTTCCACCCACAGAGGCGTCAACCTGCGACAAAAGCGTTGTTGGAATATTCACAAAATCCATCCCCCTTTTGAAGGTTGAGGCAGCAAAACTGCCAAGATCGGTTAGCATTCCTCCCCCCAGATTTACGACAAGTGATTTACGGTCTGCACCACTCTGACTTAAAAAAAGCCAGATTTTCTCAACTGAAGTGAGTTTTTTATTCTCCTCCCCTGCAGGGATTACAACCTTTTTCAGGTGCTCAAAACCGATTGTTTTGTGAATAAGGGGAAGACAAAATAGGTCACAATTAGTTTCTGTGACAAGAAATAGCTTATCTTTGGGATAGCGTGAAAGGATCTTTCCCAATTCAACTTCAATCTCGCTTGTGACGATTATTGAGGCGTGGTATGTCGGATAATTATTCATTTTAGTGTTTTATTTGGGGCAAAGTTACAATATTTTGTTAGCTTGGATTCCAATTACAGCCTTTAGAAGACTATTTAATAACGTTGAATATGGATTTTAGTAACAGCAAATGGGTAAAACGACTCAGGATGGGCTTCCTGGTTTTGGGGTTATGCTGGCTTTTTACGGTTGCATTCCTCATTTATATCGATTTATTTGCAGCAGCCGTTATTTTAGCCGGGTTGTTTCTGGTTACCATGGCCATAATTGCCATGATGAACTTTCAATATCTACGGGTTACGGTACAGAAGGATAAGTTAATTGTGAGGTATTATTCCATTTTTGCGGTTGACAGACTCTTCAGGTTGGTTGAAATTCCGGTCAGTCAACTTCGAAATGTCGAAATTCGAACCTATCTGTTGGGATTGAAATGGGAAATGCGATTTACAGTCAGGGTAGGCAAAGGCTTGGCTGATTATCCCTGGATCAGTTTATCTGCTGTACCCTTTCGGCTTAGAAGCAAATTAATTACAAACCTAAGGGGGCTTATTCTACAATAACTTTTCTTAAATAAATTAACATTTTTTTTGAGAAAGGTTATTGCCAGATACCCGGCAATTTTTCACCGCATTTAGAGCAACAACCTTTGACAAGGTTTTTTTGAAGTACCGAAAATCCGTGTCTCTCAACCACTAAATCATGGCATTTAGGGCAATAGGTGTTTTGTGCATCAAGGCCAGGAACATTGCCAATATAAACATATTTTATCCCTTCCGAAATTGCAATCTCACGTGCCATCGTAAGTACACCAATCGGAGTGGCTGATAACTGTGTAAGTTTATATTCAGGATGAAAACGGTCAAAGTGAAGCGGATAGTTCGCCAGTCCGTTTTTTGACAGCCAGTTACACATCCTTTTAATCATCTCCGGATCGTCTGTCCATCCGGGGACAATCAGGTTGACAACTTCCAGCCAAACACCGGCATCGGCCAAAATTTTCAGTGTGTTTAATACGGGCTGTAACGATCCGGCACTCAATTTCATATAAATATCATTACTGAACGATTTGAGGTCAACTCTTGCAGCATCAATATATTTGCAGAGATTGCGAAGTGGCTCTTCATTGATATACCCCGCTGTCACAAGCACATTTTTAATCCCATGCTCCCTTGCCAGTTTGGCTGAGTCAAACGTGTATTCATAGAATGAAATCGGTTCTGAATAGGTGTAAGCTATAGATTGACAATTATTTGCAATTGTTTCTGTAATTAGTTTATCGGGCATTAAATCATAGTTCCGGGTCTCTTTTGGACTGGTCTGCGAGATTGTCCAGTTTTGACAGTTCATACAGGCAAGATTGCACCCTGCAGTTCCAATTGAAAAGGCTTTTGATCCAGGCAAAAAATGGTTAAATGGTTTTTTCTCTATCGGATCGATATTTACGGCGCAGGGGTTTCCGTAGGCTATTGAATATAAAACCCCCTGGTGGTTTACCCGGTTATGACAAAGTCCCGATTCCCCCTCCTTTATCACACATTCGTTAGGGCATATCAGGCACTTTGTCCCTCTGGGGGTTGGGGACCAAAATAATCCCTCCTTACTCCATTTCCAGAGCTTTTCGCTCTCCCCACCGGCAAGGCTCATCAACGGGGAACAGGTTATAGCGCTTGTTGCTGCCAAACCCTGTTTCAGAAATTCACGCTTGTTCATTTCCTGATTTGACATATTAAGATTGATGGGTTTAATATCCCTTTAAAGTTAAATAAATTCCATATAAGATGTTGCAAAAAGCAAGGATAATTGCTGTTGTGACAATCCCCATATTTGGAATCAAATATAGCGTAACAACCAGAGCCCCGAATGCAGAACCATATAAATCGTAACTATAGGTCCACCCGGTAATATTAGCGTAGCTGCCTGTCTGGCAGATCGATACCCTTGTATACTGGAGACCGGTAATAGTCCCGATTGAGACAATTACCGATAAATACAAAAGGTAAACAATTGCCGGCGCAAAATTTAGGATTCCAGGCGCAAAAAGGAGAAAAGCAGTCCCGGCAGCCAGAAATCCAATTAACAATTGATTAATATACAGATATTTACTTTCGGAAATGGTTTTTATAGATTTCCCTCTGAAAGATCCAAAGGCCAATCCAGCCATAAAACCGGTAAATACAAAACTGGTTAGCAGATAAATCGTTCCAAAATAAACCTGTATGCCGAAGAGTAAAAGTATTTCGAGTCCTGTTGCCGAAAATCCAGTTACAAACATGATTTTCGAAGGTGTGTTGCCTGAGATAAAAATGACAATAGCCAGCATACCGGCAAGAAATGCCATAAGCCAGAATTTTCCTTTGAAATGACTTAACCAGTAATCCATTTCATCTTGGTACAAAACAGGTCTTAAGTTCCGGTTGATTTCGACATCAGGGCTTAAAGCTGACAGAATTGATTCCCCGCGACTTTTAAGCAAATCATTATCAAAATAGTCAGGATTGACATATCGGTTGCTGATCCCTCGTTGGTGAATAGCCGTTGCGATCTCATAGGTGAGCTTATTGTCAGAAGCGATGAAATAGTTTTTCTCCCCAGGAATAATAACTACGTTTTGAAACACCCTTTTCAACGTCATAAAAAGCGTTGAGGTAAGAGCAACGGCCTCCTTATTCATATAGTTTACAGGTGCAGGCAATCCAAAACAGAGCACTGCACCGGGGGAAAGTTTTCTTTTCAGAAGGGTGAAAAACTCAAGTGTATAAAAGCGATTATTCTGAAGGGAGGAGGGGGCAGGAAGATTTAAAAGGGCTATATCAAAAATCTTTAGGGTATTTCGGATAAAACGGATGGGGTCCTTCGAATATATCCGGATCTTCCGGGACTCTATTTTGCTCAGAGAATCACCTGAAAGTGCCAGCAACCAGCGATTCTCCTCCACACAGTCAATTGATTCCGGATTGTACTTCATTAATTCCCTGATTTGACCTAAAAGGTCTCCCGAAACAACAAGTATATTTGAAGGGTTATTGTGTTGAATCATTGCAAAATGAACGGTCTCCTCATTGATCATGAAATTTTCGGAGTCGTAAAGTGGGGTGTTGTTGATATAGGTACTGGTTAAATTCATTTGTCGCGTACGCACAATATTCCCATAAGGGGTGTCCTTCGAGACTACTATGACCTGGTTGGGGTACACCCACCGTCTTATCATCTTTTCTGGCTGAAAGAAGAGCAGCGTAATCGCTGAAAAACCGATCACCAATGAGGTCATTGCCAATGCGGGAACCCCTTTATTGCGGCAAATCAGAAAGATTACAAATCCATTTATTGCAGCCAGAACCAGCAGGCTTTCTGCAGAGGAAAACAAAAAAATGAAGATAAGACCGGTGAGTAATCCTCCGGTAATACTTCCAACCGACTCAAATCCATAAACAGATCCGGTTTCATTGTTCCCTCTTGAATTAGAATAACTACCTGAGATAAATGTGAACAGGAAGCCACTGACCACACAAAACGGGATCAAAAGCAACAAGGAAGCGAGGAAGATTTGAAATACATCAATCATTGCTCCAATGGGAAATATTATGTTCTTTAAATAGTTAATAAGGAAGGTAGTTATAAAAGGCAATACAGTCAGGATTAGAAGTCCGGAAATAATCAAGCCCGATGTTTTTTTAATTCTTACCTCCTGCTTTCCCAGCATAGCGCCAAATCCCGTTAATACCATCCAGTTAGCGAGTACTAATCCGACGACAAGTTCATTTCCGTTAAAGACCGACATAAATTCGCGCAGCAGGATGATTTGGGCTACCATTGCGGTGGCTCCCAATAAAAATATCGAGATCTTCAATACAAAGCCATTGAGGTCATCCTGAACAGAGAATGGGATAGCTGCTGCAGGAGACTTTTCAATCTTAAAAAGTTTGTGGTAATAATCGAGATGCCACCATAAATGAAACATACCAATCAGTATCATCACGATTCCAAAATCGACATGGTACCTCAATAACGAATCATAAAAGGGGAGTTCAAGCTTGTAATTAATTTTCACGATCATCATCAAGCCGATGGCACCTACTGTCAGAAAGGATATTAGCAAATTTACATTCCAGAATTTCCGGTGGTAAACCTTGCTTAACAATCCAATTCGAACGAAGGAAACCGATAAAAGATAGAAAAATATAACGAGACTAGCGATCAGAAGCAGGGGATAAGCCGATTTCATGGAATGCGAATGTTTCTATTCTTCCTGTTGGTCCAATTATTTTGAAGGGGGTGGTCTTATTGAGACTATTCTTCTCCCTCTCCAAAAACGAGTGCCTGATAGGTAAATAAATCAGCCGCTTTCCACCCATCCCATCCAAGGCCTGCCTTGTCTCTGGCACAATGTCCCAAAAAATCCTCCTTACTCCAACCAGTCTGGGTAGCAACCTGAGGAAGGAAAGTCCCGGATAAGCTCCCTTTTTTAATGTAAATTCCGTCTTTCCCAAGGATAAATTCTTCAACTGATTTAATCCGTTTCAAAGGGGTTAAGACTGAAATTTCGATCTCGATATCCCCCAATTCACTTAATTCCAATTTATTAAAACGAGAATCCAGGGTAGCTGCAGCAACAGCCATTTGTTGTACTATTTTCCAGAGCGGAAGGTTTGGTTCAAAATGGCCAATACAACCCCGAAGGTGATTGTTTTTGTTAAGGGTGACAAAAGCTCCGCACGGCGTTTTCAGGGTAGCGCTCAGTCCGGAGGTATTTACCTCTGGCACCTTCCCTTTTCTGAGGTATTCTGAGAGCGTTTCCCTTGCTAATTTGAGAAGGAACTTTTTTTCATCGCTTTTCAGTGAGAATTCATTCCGCTGATCACCGCTCTTTGATTTTGTAAATGTGGCGGCCCAGTATCCCACAACCCGTTGTTTGTCGCCATAAGGTGAGTCTCCCGAATTCTTGTATTGAATCAGGTCGACTGAAATCTCCTCCATTTGTTCCGTCATATAAAGTAAGGTGAGGACAGAACTCCATCCGCAAAGGCTGGTCGCGAGCCCTGGGATATTTCTCTTTTTATTGGCTTCAAGAACAGTGGTTAAATTTGAAGCCTTATTGGTTTTAATTGCTTCCGCTGTAGCCAGGTCTGCAGCGCAGGCGTCTTTGTAATCAGGATAATGGGAGAAATCACTGCTAATAATAAACAGGTTCTTTTCATTCAGGTAGGGTTGGAATATTTTAGCCAGTTTTTGGGATGTTTCAATAGTTGAGGATCCAATGATAACAGGAACAATCTTAAAATCGGTATGCATGTGATGCTGTAAGAAAGGAAGCTGAACTTCGAGACTATGCTCAAACTGATGCGCATCAGGATTATCTGAAAGAAATTCATTCTCCCTGACCAGTTTTTTTGCAAGTTCAAGGTCCACTTTGACAGTACCTAACGGGGTTTCAAAATGACCGTCGCAATAGACCGATGCTCCCCGGAAACTTGTCGTATGACTCGATCCGATAATAAAGATCCGTTCAAATTTACGATTAGGATCAACCTGATTAAAAGCGCTGGCTGCAACCTCACCGCTATAAACATAACCTGCATGGGGTACCAAAATTGCCAAAGGTGTGTTACCCTGTTTTGGACTACCCGACTTTGAGAATAGTTGTTCGAGGTGGGCTTTTAATTCTTCCGGTTTATTGGTGTAAAACCTTCCTGCAGCATAGGGCTTCCTGTTTGTAATTGGTTGATGAGAGAAAACAGATGCGCAAATAAATACCAATACTCCAATATTAAAATAATTTGCTTGCATGGTTATAGGCATTATTAGGTATAAAGTTACAACAATTTTGAATAAATATTACCTTTACACAACGCTAAAACTTTGCCTGTGAGACAAAAAGTGCTCTTGATAACGCCACCTTTTACACAACTAAATACGCCCTATCCTGCAACCGCTTATCTGAAAGGATTTCTAAATACCAAATCCATTCATTCGGTGCAATGTGATTTGGGGATTGAGACAATCCTGGCACTATTTTCATTTGAAGGACTGACTGATCTTTTTCGCGAAATAGCGATTAAAAACCCTGAAATGTCTGCTAATTCAATGCGCATTTTCAATTTGCGCGAAAGGTATATTCAGACTATTGACCAGGTTATTGCATTGCTTCAGGGGAAGAACGCAACTCTGGCTCATCTGATTTGCAATTGCGATTTTTTACCCGAAGCTTCACGGTTTGCCACTTCTGAAGATCTGGAATGGGCCTTTGGATCCATGGGAATTCAGGATAAAGCAAAGCATTTGGCAACCCTTTATCTTGAAGATCTTTCTGATCTGATTAAAGAGGCCGTCGACCCACATTTTGGCTTTAGCCGCTACGCTGAACGGTTAGGCCGGTCAGCGGCTACTTTCGACGAGATCAATGAGACTTTGCTGGCATCGAATAGTTTTATTGACAAGATTTTACTTGGATTGCTACACGAAAAAATAGTGTCTGTTAAGCCAACACTAATTGCTTTTTCAGTTCCCTTTCCCGGAAATTTGTATAGTGCACTAAAATGCGGGCAATGGATCAAAAAACATTTTCCGACTATGAAAATTGTTATGGGGGGAGGTTTTGCGAATACGGAGTTGCGCTCTCTTAACGAACCACGCGTGTTTAACTATCTTGATTTTATAACACTCGACGATGGAGAGGCCCCTTTTCTGAATCTCATTGAATACTTAGAGGGGAATCGGGAAAAAATGGACCTGAAAAGGACCTTTACACTCGAAGAGGGAAAGGTTGTTTACCTGAATGGATCCCTTCAGAAAGAGTTTTCACAGGTTGAAACGGGCACTCCTGATTACAGTGATTTTATGCTGAACAGCTATCTTTCTGTAATCGAAATTGCAAATCCGATGCACCGCCTCTGGAGTGACGGAAGGTGGAATAAACTTACCCTTGCCCATGGCTGCTATTGGGGCCGATGCACCTTCTGTGATACTTCCCTTGATTATATTGGGCGCTATGAACCCAATACTGTACAAGTTTTATGCGACCGCATCGAAAAGATTATCGGGCAAACCGGAGAGATCGGGTTCCATTTTGTCGATGAAGCGGCCCCGCCTGCACTTCTGAAAGCTTTGGCTTTGGAGATCATCAGAAGAAAAATTACAGTCGTTTGGTGGACAAATATTCGCTTTGAACAAAGCTTTACATTTGATCTCTGTTATTTACTTAGAGAATCTGGTTGCATTGCCGTTTCAGGTGGACTGGAAGTAGCGTCAGACAGATTGCTTGGGATGATTAATAAAGGGGTTAGTGTGGCGAAGGTGGCCCGGGTCGCCGATAATTTTACACGGGCAGGGATTATGGTTCATGCGTATCTGATGTATGGTTTTCCAACCCAAACGACCCAGGAAACAATCGATTCACTTGAAGTTGTCAGGCAATTATTTGAAGCAGGGGTGGTTCAGTCGGGATTCTGGCACCATTTTGCAATGACTGCCCACAGCCCGATAGGCTTAAATCCTGCACAATTCAAGGTGAAAATTGAAAATACTATCCCCGGCATCTTTGCCAATAACGACATGATTCATAGTGATCCCATGGGGGCAGATCATGATTTATTCAGTGAGGGGCTCAGAAATTCACTGTTCAATTATATGCATGGCATCGGGTTGGACATTTCGTTATCCGGCTGGTTTGATTTCAAAGTACCGCGAACTACGTTAGTTCCAGGGCTGATCCGTCAACATATAAATTATGAAACATTCGAAAGCATAAGCTCAAGCCTTAAAATTAGTTGGCTGGGGGGAGCACCTTCGATCCGATACTTTACACGAAAGAAAAAAAACCAGGCATTTGAGATGGGAGAACTCACTTTCCCAACTAAAAAACTTGACCTTAAAATTCAGCTCAAACAAGAAGAAGGTAAATGGTTAATAGCGCATATTCCAGAGTTCTCAATTGGTAATTCGGTGCAGACCACCTTTGGAGAACTGGAGAAAAGCTTTGTAGAGCAGACGGGCGGAGACTTTGTGCTTTTTTGGAATAGTCCGGCTGTAAAGCTATTGCGCAAGAATGGACTATTAATGCTTTGAAAAAAATCAATATGCTATAATCCGGATAAATAATTTGCAACAAAAGTCTTTGTGAACAACCCTGAATTCGGTCTTAATAAAAAAATCCCGGCGAGACCTTAATTTCTGCTTTAATCCTTCTTGAAATCATGATTTCTCAAGAATTATAAAAATTAATTTTATAATTCTTTTATTTTTCATTCTTTCCTTTTTCATTCGTTTGCGCATCAGGATCTTAGCATTTCCGCCGTTTCTTCAGGAATATAGTTTTCAGACGAAGCACAAACAGCAGCGGAAAAAAAAGCTCCATAGTTCATGACCGTTTCCCAATCTGCCGGCAATAATTGATTCCATGTAATTCCTGCGCTCAATTTCTGATAGAGCCCGTATACAATACCCGCAGAAAAGTTATCTCCGGCTCCAATGGTACTTACAACTTTGGTCGCTTTTGCATGGATCTCCAGGTGCATAGGCGATGAAAATAACTCGGCTCCATTACCCCCCTTGGTGTAGAGCAGAACTTTGTTACCTAGTTTATGTATATGAGACCAGGCGCTTTTCCCATCGTCAACTCCAAAGATATTTTTGAAATCCTGGTCAGAACCCTTGATAATGGTTACCAGAGCCATATTTTCGATAATTTTCTGAAGTAGTTCTGGCTTATCGGTCATACATTGCCTGGCATTTGGATCGTAAATTATGATGCATTCTCTTTTTTTGGCCGCTGTCAAAAACCTTATAAGGCTTTCTCGTCCGTTATCACGAAGTGCAAATGAAGATCCAAGTAGCAAAATATCATTTTTCTGCGGTTCAGGGTAATCGGGATAGACATCCTCAGAGGCTGGGTAGAAGGAGTAATTGGCATTATTGAAGCGATCGATAAAGGCAAGTGCAACGCGTGATCGACCATTGAATCTTTTTATCAAATCACAATTTACCCCGTTATTTTTAAGAAGCTCAAATGAAAAATCACCGATCTGATCCTGGCCAAAGGTTGTGACAAGACTTACGGGCACGCCACTGCGGCCTAATGAAATCGCGGAATTATAGGCACTTCCCCCACTGCATGCCCCGACCGGCTCACCATTCCGGAATAAAATATCATAGGTTGTTTCACCAATCGTATAAACGCTCATTGGAAAGGGATTAGAAACTTTAATTCCGCCGATTAGATACCTTTATCGAACACTTTTATAAGGCTGTTTCTTCAATACAATGGCGGTCCTGGCGGGAAGATAAATTTTCAGATAATGTGTCGAACCCAATCCTCCCTCAGGTATTGCATAATAGGTTATCCGGTCGTCAATCCGGTTAAATCCACCATAAGCGTGGGCGTCAGTTTGCAGAATAATCTTGAATTTGGAGGGTTCTATCTGTATTCCATACCCTTCAAAAGAATTGTAAGGATTGAAATTGAATATAAACAGCAGGTCTTTTCTCCTGAAAGCCAGTACCTGATCAGGTTGATTATCTGTTATCCATTGCACATAGGGCTCCTCAAGAAGCCGCTCGTCTTTAACCAGGTTGATCATATCGCGATCGAAATCGAGCAGCCAGTGAAAACGAAGTTCCGGATTTTCGGCGATGCTCCAGATCCTGCGCGCATGTTGGTACGACCAGCTATTCCCTTCACGGGGGAAGTCAATCCATTCAGGATGGCCAAATTCGTTTCCCATGAAATTCAGATAGGCGCCTCCGGCACAGCTAAGCGTCGCTAACCGGATCATCTTATGGAGCGCAATTCCGCGATCGACAGCCAGATTGGGTTGATCCTTGCGCATACTGAAATACATCTCCTTGTCTAAGAGTCTGAAAATTATCGTTTTATCTCCAACCATGGCCTGGTCGTGACTCTCGGCATAACTCACGACCCGCTCATCAGCCCGGTGACTGGTCAGCTCATGAAAGATCTGCCCCACATTCCAATCCTCATCCTTTTGATCTTTGATCAGTTTGATCCAATAATCCGGCACACCCATCGACATCCGGTAATCGAAACCAAGTCCGCCTGTTGCTAGCGGAGCTGCCAGTCCCGGAAGACCGCTCATATCTTCGGCAATTGACAAGGCATGTGGATTCAGGTCATGAATAAGTTGATTGGCCAGTTTGAAATAAACAATGGCGTCATCATCAATATTCGGGGTGAAATAATCGGCATAACTGGTAAATGCTTTTCCCAGGCCATGATCGAAATAGAGCATGCTGGTCACACCATCGAAACGGAATCCATCAAATTTATACTCTTCGAGCCAGAACCGGATATTTGAAAAGAGAAAATGGAGAACCTCATTCTTGTTGTAATTGAAACAATAGGAATCCCAGGCAGGGTGTTCACCCCTTGGTCCATCATGAAAAAACTGGTAACGTGTTCCGTCATAGCTGCCCAATCCTTCAACAACATTTTTTACAGCATGTGAGTGGACAATATCCATAATGACCGAAATTCCCATCCCATGCGCCTCGTCGATAAGCTGTTTTAGCTCCTCAGGGGTTCCGAACCGCGATGAAGCAGCAAAAAAACTGGATACGTGGTAACCGAAGCTTCCATAATAGGGGTGCTCTGGAATGGCCATAAACTGAACAGTATTGTATCCTCCGGCCTTAATCCGGGGAAGGATATCTGTTCTGAATTCATTGTATGTATGGACCCTGGGTTCTTCACCACTCATTCCGATATGGGCCTCGTAGATAATCGGGGCCTCTTCCTGCCGGATAAACCCGCTGTTTTGCCAGTTATAACTAACCTCAGGAGACCAGACCTGGGCGTTAAAAATTTTTGTGTGATCATCCTGTACAGCTCTTCGTGTCCAGGCAGGAATCCGTTTCCCCTGCCCGCCGTTCCAATAGACCGAAAGGGCATAAAGGTCACCATGTGTTATTCTGTTCTCCGAAAGGTGTAATTCCCAGCAACCATTCCCAATATTGGTAAACCTGAAATCCGAGAGCTCATGCCAGTCATTGAATGATCCTGTTAAATAAATATCTGTCGCATTTGGTGCCCATTCGCGGATAACCCATCCGTTATTTGTGCGGAAAAGACCAAAAAAGAGATGGCCTGAGGCAAACTCAACGAGTGATTTTCCATCCAGAATCTCGGCCTCTTTCACCTTTAATTTCTCCTTCCAGCGGATGAAATCAGCCTTAAAAGGGGCTAGGTAAGGATCATTCTTAACAATTTCAGGGGTTTCCATAACCTAAGTTTTTTAGTAGTAGAGCTTCACAAATTTAGTAAAGTATATGGATTTCCTTCAATTTGCGCAGGAGATTTGTGATCTTGCAATTGCGATCAGGAATTTTGCACAGGAGCTCCCTTAAAAACTCCCATTCTTTTAATAAAGCCTTTCGCCAATGGATGATTTAAGTTTAAAGACATTGACAGTATAATCAATCCTTGATTTTAGCAACATAAGCCGACTCTCTGAAACAGCTGTTGAGCCATCGAGGAGTTCAAGGTTAGTGATTACGCCGGCATCGAAACGAGCCTTGGCCAAATCATAAGCCTGAGAAGCCTGTCGCAATTGCAAGGCAGACTGGTCGACCTTTTTCTGACAAGCTCTTAAACCGGATTCGCTTTCAATAACCTCATCGATAATATTTCTGCGTGAGATTTCGGTTTCCTGATCGTTCGCCTCGATGGCAGTTTTGGCCTCGACCAACCTGAATTTATTTTGCTTCCCATCGAAAATCGGAACTCTTAATCCGATGCCGGCTACAAAATTAGCCCTTGGGTCGTACATATATGGAATATATCCATTTCGGACACCTCCTGATGCAAAGGCATTTAGGACAGGATTATTCTGCGATAGGGTAAGATTGTAATGCAACATTGCAAGCTTGCCCCTCTGACGTACAAGCTTCATCTCATCACGGTTTTGCATTGCACTGGAAATGAGGGAATCGTTTCGGATTTCCGGGAGCTTTAGATCCAAATCAATTTTTACCTGCAATTTTGTGTGCTCGGGTTTGCCAAGCAATGAATTCAGATGACTGACCTGTACTTCATGCGAAGTCTCCAGGTCTGTCTTCTGGTTCTCAATTGCTGAGATGCGTACCTGAGTGGTTAAAATCTCATATTGCGTGGCCGAACCTGTGGCCTGTTTCTTTTGAACAAAAACAAGATGTTCATTTAGGGTATTTAGCTGTTCTTCCTTGATTTTAATTGCTTCCTGAAGGTAAACAAGTGCGTAATAGTTATTGATTGCAGCCTGCGAAAGCCGTTGCTTGACCTGCTCGAGCGACTGACGGTTTACCTCTTTCCCTTGCTTCTCCAGTGAAATGTTTTTTTCTGTTTTACCAAAATCAGAAATGGTCTGATTCACATTCACTCCGGCAGAATAATTGTCTTTAGGCATAAACGCAAAGCTTCCCATTCCCGGGATCGTGATCTCCGAGATTGGCCCTATTCTTGAATAAGAAGAGGTGAAATCGACTTCGGGCTGCTTCGAGGCATTGGCAATGCCAATTTTGGCATCTGAAGTGGTGAGCTCCTCGATTCCCCTTTTCACAAGGGGATGGTTTTGAACAACCTCAGAGATAATAGTACCCAAGGTTAAAGAATCGGATAGTAGCGGCTGGCTTTTAAGCTGTCCGGCTGAAAATAAGACGGCCAGAGGGAACAGTGCCAAAAAGTATTTTGTTGTTTTAAAGATCATATCATTAAGCTTTTACAAGTGAATTCCTGTGTTTTGTTCGCATGATTATTACGGGTATAAGCCCCAGGAAGGTGAGGATTGCGGCCATCAGAAAATCATCATCGATACCGGCAATATAGGCTTGTTTACTGATGTGCGAGAGAATCATATATTTACCCTGCTGAGCAGCGGTCGCCAGGTTACTCCCCATATGTTGTTGCGCAAACTGCGATAAATGAGTCGCGACATTTTTAAACTCCTGAGAACCCGATTGAATTGCAGCGCCAAACATCTGGGAGTGAAAATTCACACGTGTGGTAAGCATTGTTGCAAAAATGGCCACCCCCATGCTCCCACCTAACTGCCGGACGGTATTGGAAATCCCCGATGCCTGTGCCATCTTATCCCTCGGAATAGTCAGTAACGAAAGGTTACTCATTGGGGTAAAGATTATCCCCATAGCAAAGCCCCGTAAATAAAGGGAGGTCATAACAAAGCTATGTTCTGTCAGGTAAGACAATTGCGAATTGAGTGCAAAACTGACTCCCAATACAATTACCCCGAGGATCATTGGAATCTTCGGACTGTATTTGTCGGAAACTCTTCCGGCCACTGGTGACATAAATCCCTGGATTATTCCCACAGGGAGAAAGACGGATCCGGCCTGAACAGCTGTATAACCCATCGAATTCTGCAAATAGAGTGGCAAGAGAAAGGTGCTTCCGAACATCCCGATACTAAAAATAAGCATCACCAGATTCCCCATTCCGAAGTTATAATCACCTAATAGCCTTAATTCGATCAGCGGGTTCTCTATCGTCAGTTCGCGCGTTATAAAAATAGCAAGTGCGATGGTTGAGATCCCAAAACATACCATGACATAGGTTGCCCCCCAACCGGCAGAGTTGCTCGCTGCGGAACCCTCCGAAAGGGCATACAGCATAAGTGGGAGAAAGGTAATGACCGAAAGCAATCCGACCAAATCGAAAGCCCCTGCCCGCCGATTGATATACTCCCTTTGAATCAGAATCGTAAAGACCATGGCCGCAATCCCGAATGGTATATTGACATCGAAGATAAGCTGCCAGCTAAAGTTATCGACAAGATATCCGCCGATCAAAGGTCCAAAAGAGACCGACGCTGCGGCCGAAATAGCCCAGAAACCAAGCGCCATGCCACGCTCTTTTGGGGGAAATTCCCGGGTAATAATTGCCATCCCAAGGGGTTGAATAGTTCCGGCGCCTAATCCCTGAATGATGCGCGAGAGGATCAGGGTATTTTCATCATACGACATGCCACACAGCATTGAACCAATTGTAAATAACAACAAACCCATAAAATAGAGTCTCTTGTATCCAAAACGATCTGCTAACCACCCCGAAGTGGGGAGCATAACTGCCATGGAGAGCATGTAAGCGGTCACTACCCACTCAATTTTATCGATACCTACCCCAAATGAAGCCATGATTTTTGGGAGACCGACATTGACAATCGTACTGTCGAGCACTGCCATGAAGGTTCCAAGCATGATATTGGCCAATAAAAACCATTTGTAATTATCATGCTGCGGATGAAATGCAGAACTTCGGTGGCGCAGTTTTCGGCGTAACTTATGTGATAAAGTGATTGTTCGCATTCTTATCTCACAATTTTTACAACAGCCGACATCCCGGATAAAATTCGGAAAGCAGCGAGTTTTTTACCATCTTTTACCCCATCAATAGATATTTTTATCTGAACCCGTTGTGTTACTTTGGTAAAATTCCCTGAAGCATTACTGGCTGGAATTAATGAAAACTGCGAAGCTGTATTGGATCCGATCTCAATAATCTTTCCCGTAAAGGTTACCCCGGGGTAGGTATCCAGCGAAAAATAACAGGGTTGATCCAGATGCAGATTCTCCAGTTTTGTCTCTTCAAGGAAGATACTAACCCATAATTTCCGGTCATTCACAATCGTAAAGATTGATTGCCCTGCCTGTGCAATGTCACCGGGAAGTAACCAGCGTTTGCCAACCACCCCGTTACTTGGAGCATAAAGCCGGGTATTGTTTATTTGGGTTTGAATCACCTCGATCTGTGCCTGAGCACTCTCCACCGAGGCTTCCATACTTTTGATCATCGATCCCGAGACTTTTGCCTGGGAATGATCCGCTTCCAACTGTGCCTGAGCCGTTTCCTGTGCTTTCTTTGCATGGTCAAACTGCTCCCTGGTGATTACGTCACTCTTAAACTGACTCTTTGCCCGGTCCAAATCTCCCTGGACTTTGCTCAGGGCAATCTCCTGTACAGCCGTATTCTTCAAATCATACTGATATTTTGCCTGGGCCTGGGCTACTGCAGCCTCAGCCTGCATCTTTGCTGCAATGGCCTGATTCTTCTGAGCGATCAAATCGGTACTGTCAAGAACTACAATCAACTGACCCCGCCTTACTGAATCACCCTCCTCAGCAAAAACCTGGTTGATCCGGCCCAATATCTTCGAACTTATGGATACATTATCGGCTTCCACGTGGGCATCATCGGTATTGATATACTTTGAATAGTCGATATACCAATAAATACCACCACCCACAATTAATAAAATAATCAGCAACAAGGGGATATAAACTTTTCCGCTTTTCTCTTTCTTTACCTTTTCCATAAAATATTTTTTCTATCTATTCTTAAAAACTTTCTATTCAAACAATTAGCGATCAATATTCTTTATTCTTCTCCTTGGATAATATCGAAATCAGGATCTCCTTCATCTGTTGCGATGCTTTTGAAAGTTGCTCCAATTCCTCCTCACTTAGCAAGACCAACTTACTTTTCAGGTTTAGGCTAAGCGCCTCCTTGAGCTCCTCAAACTCCGAAATACCTTTGTCTGTAAGCAATATATTAACTACTCTCCGATCATTTGGATCATTTTGGCGCAATACATATTCCTCTTCTATAAGCCTGTCGATAATTACCGTAACGTGTGGTTTAGGCATCGATAAGTAATTACCAATATCGGACATTGAAAGCATTCCATTTCTTTTCAGAATTCCCATCACGAACATTCCACCAGGAGTTATTGAAGATTTATTCTTCAGAGGCTTCGAAATACTCTTGTACAACAGCGGGTGGATTGCCAGGAGGTTTTCAGCTATAATATCAATATTTAGTTTCACGATAAGAATTATTCATTTTTTATAATGGTTACAAAAGTATAACTATTATGAAGCAAAGATTCGATTCAAGTGTTAAATTGAAATTAATAATTTCAGCACTTAACAGAAACTAATATTCAAGTACAATCTTATTTTCTTAAATTTAAATTAGTAATATATTCCATATTTTCATAATATTGTTCATGTTACGATAGGCAGCTTCAGACTATCTTTGTTTTAACTAAATAAACCATTGTGGAGAAAACCAAATTCAATCAGCCGTTCATCCTTGGAATTACCCTGGTGTCTGCCATGGGGGGACTACTATTCGGATATGACTGGGTAGTGATCGGCGGAGCCAAACCATTTTATGAACGTTTTTTTGATATTTCAACTTCGCCCTACCTGCAAGGTTGGGCCATGAGCAGCGCCCTTATCGGATGTCTTGTTGGTGCGATGGTCTCAGGCTATCTCACTGACCATTACGGAAGGAAACGACCTTTGATCGGTGCCGCGGCACTATTTACGATTGCGGCAATTGGGACTGGTGCTGCAAATCAATTCACGCTGTTTATCCTGTTCCGGCTGATCGGTGGTCTGGGGATCGGACTTGCCTCTGCACTTTCGCCTATGTATATTGCTGAAATCTCACCGGCTCACATGCGCGGAAGGCTTGTTTCAATTAATCAGCTTACTATCGTGATTGGAATTCTCGGAGCCCAGATCATCAATTATCTCATTGCAGATAAAGTTTTTGAAGCAGATTCGAGTAGCGCCATTCTGAATTCATGGAACGGGCAAACGGGATGGCGCTGGATGTTCTGGGCAGGAACGGTCCCAGCACTGCTCTTTTTTGTGCTCTCATTTTTTATTCCGGAGAGTCCCCGCTATTTGGGAAAGAGGGGGAGATGGCATGAAGCGTCTCACATTCTCGAAAGGATTGGCGGAACGGAATATGCCATTCATGAGCAGACAGAGATCTCAGCAACCTTGCATCAAACCGGCACAAAGATCGACTGGAAAGTATTGTCGTCGAAAAAGGTGAGACCTGTTCTGATCCTGGGAGTAGTACTGGCCGTTTTTCAGCAGTGGTGTGGTATAAATGTAATCTTTAATTACGCCGAAGAGGTGTTCACTTCGGCCGGTTATTCAGTCGGAGATATGCTTTTTAATATTGTAATTACCGGGACTGTAAATCTGATATTTACGATTTTGGCAATGCGCATGGTTGACAGCTGGGGACGCCGGAAACTGATGCTTCTTGGGGCTGGAGGATTGGCAATTATCTATCTTGTTTTAGGGACCAGTTATTTTTTCGAACTCAAAGGGATTGCTATTTTAGTGCTCGTGATGGCGGCTATAGCAACATACGGACTTACCCTTGCCCCCATCACCTGGGTAGTACTCTCCGAAATATTTCCGAACACCATCCGCGGAACTGCAATGGCCATAGCAACCTCTGCCTTGTGGATCGCCTGTTTTATACTCACCTATACTTTCCCCCTTTTAAATAAACTTTTGCATGCCAGCGGAACGTTCTGGCTATATGGTTTAATCTGCCTTTCAGGTTTTCTTTTTATTCTGAAAAGTTTGCCTGAAACAAAAGGAAAAAGTCTGGAGGAGATTGAGCAGAAACTAACTCATTAATAAGCAGATGAAAAAATTAAACTATTTTGGATTTTTGGGATTCGTTCTGATTTTAACCCTAAGTGCATGTACAAAAACGAATGAGAATAAAATCGATCTGGCGGGAACCTGGCGATTTGCCACCGATCCTTCAGACAAGGGAATACCGGAAAATAGGTTAGACAAAACATTCACGGACAGCCTGAAACTTCCCGGATCGATGACATCAAACGGCAAGGGGGATGCCATTACGCTGTCAACACCCTGGACGGGTCAGATTGTGGATAGTTCATTTTATAAAAATCCTGAATATGCCAGATACCGGGAACCGGGGAAGCTCAAGATCCCATTTTGGTTGCAACCGCTCACTTATTATAAAGGTGCTGCATGGTATCAAAAAGAGATAATTATACCAAAGGAGTGGAGTCGCCAATCCATTGAACTTTTCCTTGAGCGCTGTCACTGGGAGAGCCGTCTCTGGGTTGAGGATAGCCTCATCGGAATGCAAAATTCCCTTGGAACACCACACAGATATGACCTGACAGGTATCTTAACTCCCGGAAAACATGTGTTGACACTTTGTGTAGATAATCGGGTAAAAGATATTGATCCTGGTTTGAATTCGCATAGCATCTCGGACCATACCCAGACAAACTGGAATGGAATTATTGGCAAGCTATTTCTTGAGGCAAAACCACTGGTCAATATTTCAAATGTCCAGATTTATCCCGATATAAAGAGCAATAAGTTCAAGGCTAAGCTGAAAGTCAACAACCGATCTGGTCTTCCTGTCAAGGTCAAACTCAAACTTGCCGTTTTTGGTGCAGGGACACCAGAGAGTCAATCCCACAATTTCATCCTTGCCACAGGCGAGAATATCCTGACTATGGAATACCCAATGGAACAGGAAGTTAAATATTGGAGCGAATTTCATCCTGAAATATACACCCTTACTGCGACACTTACAAGGCAGAATCCTGAAACCACCGATACCTACCACACAACTTTTGGGATGAGGGAATTCAAGGCTGTCGGGAAGCAATTGCTTATCAACGGCAAGCCCACCTTTATGCGTGGAACACTCGAATGTGCAATCTTTCCGAAGACAGGCTATCCGGCAACCGATCTTAAGGAGTGGCTGCGGATTTTTAATGTCTGCCGTGCCCACGGTCTAAACCATATCCGGTTCCACTCGTGGTGTCCTCCCGAAGCCGCCTTCGAAGCGGCAGACCTGACCGGCTTTTACCTCCATGTGGAATGTTCCTCATGGGCCAACGGGTCCACTACAATTGGTGATGGAAAGCCATTTGACAAATACCTTTATGAGGAGAGCGAGCGAATGGTTGAAAATTATGGAAATCACCCCTCATTTTGCATGATGGTTTACGGAAATGAACCTGCAGGTCGAAATCAGGTGCCATTTCTTACCGATTTTGTCAATTACTGGAAGAAAAAAGACAACCGCAGGATTTACACTTCAGGGGGTGGGTGGCCTGCACTTCCTGAAAACGATTATCTGAGCTCACCTGTACCACGCATTCAGGGCTGGGGACAAGGTCTTAAAAGTATCATTAATGGTGAGCCCCCCCGAACCGATTACGACTGGTCGCCATTTACCTCGAGGTTCAATCAACCCATTATCAGTCATGAAATTGGCCAGTGGTGTGTTTATCCCGATTTTAAGGAGATTGCAAAATACGATGGGGTAATGCGCGCCCGAAATTTTGAGATTTTCCGCGAAACCCTGAAAGCACATGGGATGGAACTACTGGCAGATAGCTTTCTGCTTGCATCCGGGAAATTACAGGCCTTATGTTATAAAGCAGATATTGAGGCGGCGTTGCGGACAAAAGATTTTGGAGGATTTCAGTTGCTCGACCTGCACGATTTCCCCGGTCAGGGGAGTGCATTGGTTGGAGTACTGAATGCGTTCTGGGGCGAAAAAGGGTATATTTCACCGGCTGAATACAAACGATTCTGTAACAGCACTGTTCCGCTGGCAAGGTTGAAAAAATGCACTTTTACAAATAATGAAACCTTTGAAGCGGCTGTTGAAGTGGCTCATTTCGGCGATAGTCCAATCACAAACTGCATCCCTAAATGGAAAGTTTCAGACAAGACAGGTAAGATCATTCAGGAAGGACAATTCCCCTCTGTTTCTATTCCTTTGGGGAATGGATTCAAACTTGGAAATATCAGTTTCCCGTTATCATCTTGTTTATCAGCGGAAAAACTGAAACTTGACGTAACGGTAGAAAACTTCAGCAACAGCTGGGATTTCTTTGTCTACCCAGCCAAAAAGGAGGCAATTGCAGGTGAGCAAAATATTCGGATAGTTCAGCAAATTGATTCTAAAGTCTCGAAATTTCTCGAAGATGGAGGGGTGGTTTTACTCAATCTGAAGAAAGAAACCCTTTCAATTGAGATGGGTGGTGATATTAAAATCGGATTCTCCAGTATCTTTTGGAACACCGCCTGGACCCATGGTCAGCCCCCCACAACATTAGGAATCTTGTGTAACCCCGCTCATCCGGCCCTGGCCGATTTTCCAACCCAATACCACAGCAACTGGCAGTGGTGGGACGCAATGAGTCATTCGGGAGCGATTGACCTGAGCAATTTCCCATCCGAAATAAGACCCATTGTGCGTTTGATCGATGACTGGTTTACGAATCGTCCCTTGGCATTGCTTTTTGAAGCCAAAGTTGGGAAAGGGAAAATCCTGGTTTCAGGAATTGACCTTACCTCAGAATTAGAGAACCGTCCCGAAGCGCAGCAGCTGCTATTCAGTCTCAAAAAATACCTGACAGGTTCTAAATTTCGCCCTGAAGCGGAAGTATCAGTTGATAAACTTATGATGCTAACTAAATAATAGTATAAATCATTTAATCATGAACATAAAGATATTTTCAAGAATATTGGGTTTGATGGCTGTCATCCTTCTAAACATAGCTCTGCTGCCAACATTTTGCAACGCAAAAAAATTATCTGAGGGAGATAAAAACGGTGAAATTCTCACACCAGCTCCGAATTTAAATCCACGCATCAACGGGCCGCTGGTTTATGGCTGCCGTCCTGGTCACCCATTTCTTTACCGTATTCCCTGCCAGGGGAAACGTCCAATCGCGTTTAAAATTAAAGGGCTCCCTTCCGAATTAAAACTTGATCCTGTAACAGGCATTATCTCCGGAACCGTTCCTGGAAAGGGCGTTTATGAGATTTTAATAAATGCCAGGAATTCAGAAGGGAAAGACACCCGGAAATTGAAGATCGTTGCTGGCGAACAACTTGCTCTTACCCCTCCGATGGGCTGGAACCACTGGTATGCCCACTACGACCGGATCACCGATAAGATGATGCGTGAGGCAGCCGACGTTATGATCTCAAGCGGAATGGCCGATGTCGGCTATCAGTATGTGAATATTGATGACTGCTGGATGAATGCAGAGAAGAACAGTGATCCGTTACGGGTTGGTCCGTTGCGCGACGACAAGGGAAATGTTATCCCGAACAAACATTTCCCCGATATGAAGGGACTTACAACCTATATTCATACTAAAGGATTGAAGGCCGGTATTTATACCTCTCCGGGACCGCGCACGTGCGGGGGATTTGCCGGCGCCTGGCAGCACGAAGATCAGGATGCGAACCAATTTGCAAACTGGGGATTCGATTTTCTCAAATATGACTGGTGCTCGTACGGTGAGCTCGCAGGCGAGAATGTATCGCTGGCAGGTTTTCAAAAACCTTACCAGCAAATGGGGAAAATCCTGAAATCACAGGATCGGGATATCGTTTTTAACCTCTGCCAGTATGGGATGGGTGATGTCTGGAAATGGGGAGGCGAGGTGGATGCTCATTGCTGGAGAACCGGAGGCGACCTCGGTTTTGAACTTGACCGGATATTTGACGTTGCATTAAAGAATGCCCAAATTGGTCAGTACAATAAACCGGGCGAATGGAACGATCCCGATTATATCCAGATAGGCTGGATCGGTAATGCCAATAAAATGGGGATCCCCGAACTTACCCCGATGCCGGCAAACATGCAATATGCCTATATGTCATTGTGGAGCCTGCTGGCTGCTCCCCTTATCTACAGCGGTGACATGTCGAAACTGGATGCGTTTACACTTAACATCCTCTGTAATCCGGAGGTAATCGCAGTCAATCAGGATCCCCTTGGAAAATGCGCTGAAGTTATTCATCGGGATAGCGTAAGTTTTATAATGGTCAAACCCCTTTCTGACGGTTCAACGGCAGTCGGACTGTTTAATCGCGGGAAAACAACAGCAGATGTTTCGGTTGTCTGGAGCGAGCTGAAAATATCGGGCGACCATCATGTTCGTGATTTGTGGCGAGAAAAAGACCTGGGATTTTCGGTCGATAAATTCAGTACGGCTGTACCACCTGAGGGTGTAGTAATGATTAGGATATCGAAATAATTAAGATGAAAAACGAAGATTAGCAAAACATAAAATAATGAATAAACTTTACCTCATATCTTCACTTCTCCTGTTTCTACTGCTTGTAACTGGATGTACCCGAAACGATCTCTTTACAACTAAAATATCAGCTTATGGATTGAAACCAGGTACCGGGGAAAATGCCATTCCTGCCATCATAAAGGCGTTAACCGAGTGTAAGAAACATCCAAAGTCCGTGCTGCTGTTTGAAAAAGGGCGTTACGATTTCAGGATAGATACCACGCTTAGGAGGGTTTATTATGAATCAAACACGACAAATGATGGCCCAAAAAACCTGGCGATTCTTATTGAGGGGTGCAGTGGTCTTACGCTGGATGGGGGAAATTCGGAATTTGTATTTCATGGACCAATACAACCAATCTCTATTGACCAAAGCGATAAGATCGCCATTCAAAATGTGAATATTGATTGGGATATTCCCCTTACAGCCCAGGCTAAAATCGTTGCTTGTTCACCTAAAAATATTGACATTGAAATCGACACCAAACAATTTCCATACGAAATAGCTGATGGGAAATTGTTTTTTACAGGTGAAAACTGGAAAACCTTATCGAACAACTGGTTTATGGAATTTGAAGCCGACACTCACCGGATTGCTGCAGGAACCGGTGATGAGGGGTGTATCCGGGGAGACTGGAGTAAATTTTGGACTTCGGAACTCAAGCCCGGGACACTCCGGATGAAAGGGGAATTCACACGCACACCTGCAGTTGGGAATTATCTGATCCTGCGTCACAGCAAACGTGATCATGCCGGAATATTCATTCAGGAGAGCAGTAATGTCAATCTCCAAAATGTGACGATTTACCATACTGCCGGATTAGGAATCTTATCGCAGTTTACCAGGAATCTAAATTATAAAAATGTAAAAATTATTCCCAACAGCGCCAAAAATCGCTATCTCAGCGGGCATGACGATGGATTTCATATTTCAAATTGCGCAGGAAAAATAGAAATCACCAACTGTGAATTCGGAGGATTGATGGATGATCCGATCAATGTTCACGGGACGAGCGTCCGGATTACTGAAAAAATAGATGACCACCAACTGAAATGCCGGTTTATGCATGAGCAAAGCACCGGAATGAACTGGGGGCATCTCAATGATACGATCGGATTTATTGAGCACAAGAGCATGCAAACCATTTCAAAAGCCACTTTGAAGAGCTTTAAAAAACTAAGTCCGGAGGAGTTTGTCGTCGATTTCACAAACCCAGTACCGGCTGAAATAGTATCAGGAGACGCATTGGAAAATTTAACCTGGTCCCCGGAAGTAACCATTGAAAATTGCAAATTAGGAAGTTGTCGCGCAAGGGGGCTGTTGCTCTCAACTCCACGAAAAGTGGTTGTTGATCATAACGAATTCGATTCAAGCGGCTCGGCAATCCTGATTGCGGGAGATGCCAATGGCTGGTACGAATCCGGGGCAGTCACGGATGTTACGATCACAAACAATATTTTTAAAGATGGTTGCATGACCTCCATGTACCAGTTCTGTGAAGGAATTATAAGCATCTATCCAATCGTACCTGAAGTCAATTCCCTTAAACCCTTTCACCGGAATATAACAATTGAGCACAACACCTTTAATCCGTTTGATTATCCGGTTTTGTATGCCCTTTCAACCGATGGATTAAAATTTAGTAATAATCGGATTATCGCTTCACATCACTTCAAGCCCTTTCATAACCGTAAACACCTCCTAACTTTTGAAGCGTGTTTAAATGTCGGGGTGAAAGGAAATCAATTTGAAGGTGGTGTACTGGCTAAAGATATATACCTTGAAAAAATGGATAAAGGGCAGCTAAATTCAGATCTGCAATTTCAGGGAAAATAGAATTGCATGCATATCATTTTATAATACGGATATCGCATTATGTTTTCAGGGAAAGGATGACGAAGCCAATCGTGCTTTTTACAAATCGGTTTGGAATGCCGCATATCAGGATAGCGGGTATTTTGAGTTGGCAAGACTGGCTTCGAAAAAACAAAACTGGCAAGAGGCACTGGAACTGATTGACCGTTCATTGATAAAAAACTGGCATAACCATAAAGCCAGACAATTGAAAGTTAGCATTCTGCGAAAGTTGAACCGGATCGAAGAAGCGTGGAATCAAATTGAGGAGTCCCTTGCCCTGGATAAGTTTAACATCGGAATATTATTTGAAAAATACCTACTTATCCGTGACAGGGTTCTAAATCCTGTTACGGATAGTGAATTCCCTACCCTTTTGTGCGGGAATATCCACACCTGCATCGAATACTCGCTCGACTTGGCTCATACCGGTCTGTTTGAAGAGGCCATCGAGCTGATCAAAATAGGAATAAAGGAACAAGATGGAGCTCCGGTTTATCCAATGGCCCTCTATTACAAGGCCTGGTTTGAATCACAAAATGGAGATCTCACAACTTCTCTAAAATCTTTAAAGGAAGCCGCTACAGCTAATCCGGACTATTGTTTTCCGAATCAGTTGGAAGCTGTCGTTATATTAGAATGGGCGATTAAGCAAAATCCAGCGGATTCAAAAGCACCCTGGTATCTTGGCAATTTCTGGTATAATGCCCGTCAATATGAAAAAGCGACAGAAAACTGGGAACTTTCAGCCAATCTCGACGATAAGTTCCCCACTGTCCACCGAAATTTTGCACTGGCATATTTCAATAAATTAAATGAGCCGGAAAAGGCTTTGGCAGAACTTGAGAAGGCCTTTGCGCTGGATAAATCCGACTCAAGAATCTTTATGGAGCTGGATCAGTTATATAAACGATTGAATTTCCCGACTGACAAACGGCTGCAAAAGTTCGAAAAGTACGTCTCTTTGGTGGAAGAGCGTGATGACCTTTATCTCGAAAGAGTGGCGCTCTATAATTCATTGGGTGAATTTGAAAAGAGTTACGACCTCAGTATGGCCCGAAAGTTTCATCCCTGGGAGGGGGGCGAAGGAAAAGCAACAGGGCAATATATTTTTTCACTCACAGAACAGGCTAAAAAAGCGATCAGCATTAAAGCCTTTGATGCAGCGGTTGAATTATTAAACCGGGCTCAGCAATATCCTGTAAATTTGGGCGAAGGAAAGTTATACGGTGCTCAGGAAAACGAATTGTTTTACTGGCTTGGTTGTGCCTACAAAGGATTGGGTCTAAGCGATAAAGCTTACGAATGCTGGGAAATAGCCACTAAAGGGTTAATGGAACCGGCTCCGGCAATCTTTTACAATGACCAGCAATCCGATACGATCTATTTTCAGGGACTGGCTTTAATCCGGCTGAATAAGCAGGAAGAGGCACGCGAGCGTTTTGAAACGTTGATCCGTTTTGGAAATCAGCATCTCCATGATGAGTTTAAACTCGATTACTTCGCGGTCTCACTTCCCGATCTGCAAATCTGGGATGACGACCTCTCAAAACGAAATAGAGAGAATTGTCAAAATCTTATCCGGTGTTAAAACCTCCCGGGTTATTGTGCAACGGCCAGTTTTAATGTAATGATTTTCCCATTCCAGCTGAGGACACAAAGGTATATACCCGTGGGGAGTAGTTGTTCAAAGAGTACAGTTTGTGGCACACCTTCAATAACATCTCCATTGTAAACCTGCAAAATATGCTGACCGGTTAACGAATAAATATCCAGTTTAGCCCGTGCATTTTCACTGATCCGGAAGATGAAAGTAGCCGGTCCCTGTGTAGGATTTGGAAAGAGCTTTAGTTCATTGGTCGGAACAGCACTCTCAGCAATTACCGGGATTGAGGTTGCCACAATACTATCAGATTTAAAAATATTCTTTGAGACATTGATATACAATGATCGTGGGGGGCTAAGTCCGCAAGATGTCGATGCATATACACTTAGGATCCCGGATGTGGCATTGGTTGCAAAATTTGCTGAAATGGAATTTGTAGTACCAATAATAGCTGCACCTGAACCCGAATAATACCAGACATAGCTAATGCCTGCCACAGCCGGTACCGAATAGTTAACATTCCTTTGCCCTTGTCTTACATTGGCGGAATACACTGTGAAGTTGCCTGGTTGAAAAGCAGCCGGGCTAACAATCACAGTAACACTTGCCGAATTTGAACATCCGCTGCCATTGGTAACAGTATATCGGATAACCGATGAGCCTGAAATATGACCGGTTACAATTCCGGTATTACTGATGGATGCGATTGCCGGATTCGAGCTACTCCAGACACCTCCCGTCGTTGTTTCATGCAGAAGAGTGGTTTTAGAGATACAGATTGATGTGGCACCGGTTATTGTTCCGGGGGCTGAAGGGAGGGGATTGATCGTGACTACCGCACTTCCATTCATTGGAACCGAAGTTAATGGTGCTATTGTGAATGCAGTTACAGTGTAGGTCCCGGCTGCTTTATTCAGTCCGAAACTTATCGCTGAACCGCTCCCTGCAATTACATTTCCCTGGTTATGCCCGTTGAGTTTCAACTGGTACAAAACCCCCCGTTTAGATCCGCTCAGGCCAATTGGTAATCCACTTCCGCCGGCGCAATAACTCCCACCACCGGTAACCGTATAAACAGATGATCCTGAAGAGACCATTGCACTGCCTGACATGTTGTCCGAGCAGAGTGTTGTTGCATTTGTCGCAACAATGGTGTATGTCCCGGGTGCCGATTGTATTCCAAAAATCAGCGCTGAACCGGTTCCTGTGACTGGTGTACCAATACTTGAATTCCCAAGTACAAGCTGATAATTAACACCTGTCTGCGAGCCGGTTAACCCGATTGCTACACCTGTTGATCCGGTAACTGTGAATAAACCAGGTAAAGCATTAACTGTTATTTGCAATACATTCGAAGCTGCTGCCCCACTCCAGTCGGACGCACAAATTACCCTGGAGAGCCGCCTAAACCAGGTTGTTAAACTTAAATTCCCTGATTTATAGGTTGCCGAATTGGCGAAAGCAATATTGGTAAATCCTCCGCTATTGCTCGTTACTGAAGACTGCCATTGATACTGCAATGTTCCTATATTTCCTGCAGCAGCCGATGTACTCATAAATGTAGCAGGAGCCGACCCTGAACAAATCGTTTGCGAAACTGCAATTACTCCACCTGAGGTAGGATTGGAACAATTGGTTACTGTTGCGGTGCTTAGCGGATTATTGGAAGCCGTCGAGGGATTGTATTTTTCTGATCCGGCTGTGCCATTATAGTCAAATACCTGTATAATATAATTGGTGCCTGCCGTAAGACCTGTAACTGAAACAGTGGTCCCCAGGCCGTTATAAACGCAATACCAACCTGTTGTGCCGATTTGGGTTCCCGAAGCCAAATGGGAATTGGCCACATAAGTAGTAAGATCAACCGGGGTTGTAGTGCCCGTATTTGCCTTTTTGGCAAATGCGACCCGCCGGCTGCCACTTCCATTGGTCCACGAAACGGTAAATTGTGTGGTTTGAACCCCGGAGAAGATAAGCACTGAGGCTTGAGTTGCCGGGGCCAGGACTCCCTGGGTTATCGTGGTCACCTTAGTATCGAAACAACCATTTGCATTGGAGACCTTCACGGTATAAATTCCGGCAGATGTAACCAAAAGATTCGCGACAGAACTAACCACATTTGTACCATCAGACCATGAATACGCAGACCCCCCGGTTGCTGTTAAACTGATAGAAGGAGTTGTACTATTCAACACCGTGGACCCCGTAATATTCGTGATACCCGCTGTTGGTATTGAGCTGTCCTGCGTAATACTGACGGCATCCGAACTACTGCACCCATTCGAAGAAGTTACTGTTACTGTATAGGTTCCGGTGCCCGAAATGGAAAGATCTGCCACTGAGCTAACCACATTACTCCCGTCAGACCAGGAATAGGTACCTCCACCGTTCGCCGTAACACTAATTGATTCGGTTGAGCAGGTTAGCACAGTTACTCCGGTATTATTGGTTATACCAGCTGTTGGAACAGAGTTATCCTGAGTAATGGTTATCGCATCAGTATCGGTGCACCCGTTTAAAGATGTTACCGTTACGGTATAGGTTCCCGGAGCTGAAATGGAAAGATCTGCCACAGAACTGACAACAGCAGTTCCGTCAGACCATGAATATGTACCACCACCGGTTGCAGTTACACTGATTGAAGTGGTGGAACAGGTTAATACCGTAGATGCCGTAGTATTTGTGATGCCGGCAGTTGGTTTCGAGCTATCCTGAGTTATAGTGACAGCATCGGTATTGCTGCATCCGTTTGAAGAGGTTACCGTCACGGTATAGGTGCCAGGAGCCAAAATGGAAAGATCTGCCACAGAACTGACAACGTTTGATCCGTCAGACCACGAATAGGTGCCGCCACCGGTTGTAGTTACACTGATCGATGTGCTGGAACAAGTTAATATCGTGGTAGCCGAATTATTGATGATGCCTGCCGTTGGAACTGAGCTATCCTGAGTTATAGTGACAGCATCGGTATTGCTGCATCCGTTTGAAGAGGTTACCGTCACGGTATAGGTGCCAGGAGCCAAAATGGAAAGATCTGCCACAGAACTGACAACGTT
>CAIXCY010000059.1 GCA_903918045.1 uncultured Bacteroidia bacterium | reverse complement strand
GAACCCGCTCTTTGAGCGCTTCCAGCACAACTTTGGACTTGAATTCTTTACTGAATTTTCTCCGACTTGTTGACATAAATTTTATTTTAAAGATGTAAATTTATATCTTAACTATCTGTCCTAATTTTGGGGAGTATCATAGTTTATGAAAAAAAATGGACAGCTAAGAGCAAGTTTGAAATATATTGGCAATAACACATTTGAAGGTGGGATAGGATTTCCAAAAGTTACTTTTGAACTTCAAAAAGATGGCGCAGTAAAAGCAGTTATTGTGCGGACAGCTACCGTAACACTAAATGGTATGAAGTATTTGAAGTACAACTAACAATATCCTGCACACAAAAATATGCCTCTCTTAAAGCTTTACAAATTTTCAAAGATTACCACCGGTAGACACAATTCTCCTTTGATCAGGAAGGCTGAAGTCGATTGACCTGTCTTTATTGTAAATTATAACCTTTAAATAGATCAGGTATTGCCCTTTATAGTTTCAATTTTTCCATAGTTTGGGGTACAATGATTACTAAACCCCCTATATTCAACAGATTATAGGGGGTCTTTTATTGATTGACAACAAAATAGCGACAATGGGCAAACTGGTAAAAGAAAAAAACCGCCTCAACTTTCATTATGAAGAGGCAGCAGAATTACTAAATTCATGAAGCAACAGTTATTGGATATGCATCGATATGAAAAAAATATACGCGTTTAAAAGCATAAAAAACAAGGCTGGCAGTGAAACCCAGACACTATCTTTCGATTTTATTCGGATTGCAACACCTAGCAGCATTAAAATGGCAAGTCCACCGGCAGAAATCTGTAAAATTGGATAAACCATTAGACCTGCCATTAAACCCAATGCCCCCAATATCTCCAGAATAGCTACGATTGCGCCTGCTTTCTCAAGACCAAATCGTTTGAATTCACTTTTCATTTTTGTTGATTTAAAATAGGCAATTCCATACCCCAAAAAGGAGAGACTTGAAATGAAAATCAAAACATTAAGAAAATTCATAACTAGACTAATTTTAGGGATACCGCAGCAATGAAAAGACATAGGATTAGCAGTAGAAATGAGGGTATATGCTTATACCATGGATTACCGGATTTAAAGTGAAAATATTGTGCTGATACCATGAGAAAAGCCATAAGAAGAGCTGAAATAAGTACCAATTCCGGATACCAAATGCCAGCAACCAGCAATGTTGACAAAACGATTTTAGCTGCTCCGACGATGCTCCGGGTTAAGTCGTTTAAGCCATATTGCTTAAATTCCTTCACGATATTCTCAAAACGAAATATCCATACATATCCTATTGAGAATGCAACAATAAACTGAGCGATAAAAGAGTAATTAACCATTTGTATTTTTTGTTTAATTTATTTTAATATTATTTAAACAAACTAACTTAGCTTTTAGTTTCGTCCGGGTAGGTTTTTTATTTCTTCTTGTGTTAAAGAGAATTTACAGCCTATTGGTTAACCGTTAGTTTGGTAATTCTGACGGTGCTGCAAATCTCCAACCGCATAGCGACGACAGATAAGAGAAAGTAATTGGTCATTTTATATTCTCGTTAATTACAACACAAACCTTCCGGAATAAATCTTTTTACAAACCTATTGAATCAACCTCATTAATGAATTTAATAACTCCATTCATAAAAACCTTTTGGTCGTCCCACATCGCCAAATGACTGCCATTGGGACAGTAGAGATACTGACCTTTCTGCACCAGTTTGCTTTGTTCTTCCATTGCCTTAGGATCCATGGTGTCATATTTGGCACCAATCATCAGGGTTGGCACGGTTATTTCCTTTAAACGATTTTTAATGTCCCATTTTGCAAGTCGCCCGCCGACACCAAATTCACTGGGTCCCTGCATCATCACATAGATTTCATTATTGCAATGTTTGGTGGAACGGCTCAAGGCATCAGGTATTTCCTGCAGGCGACATAAATGCACCGTATAAAAATTAGGGATGAGCAACTCCATATAATGGGGATTATTAAAATCCTTCCTGGCCTCAATGCTTCTAAGTTCTGCCAATATTTCGGGTTTCATTTGTTTCGCAAGTACTTCATCGGCATATTTACCATATTCCGGTACGCTGGCCATCATATTTGTAACCAGCAACCCTTTCAAATTCTTTTGATATTTCAGGGCGTATTCGATTGCTAATAAACCTCCCCATGAATGACCAAGCACGTAAAAATTTGTATTGTCAGCACCAATAGCCTGACGAATCTGTTCAACCTCTTCAACAAAACGGCCTGTTGTCCATAGGCTACTATCTTTGGGTTGGTCGCTATAATAGGAACCTAACTGATCATATTCATAAAATTCAAACCCTTGTCGTTGAAAAAATGTTTCAAAACATTCCATATACTCGTGCGTCATGGCCGGTCCGCCATGCAACAACAATATTTTTATTTTTGGATTATTTCCAAAACGCTTCGTCCACACCTTAAATTCCCCTATCGGGGTTTGTATTGGGATCATTTTTACACCCGCAGATTCAACCAAACCTCCGTAATTAAAATAATCAACCACTGAAACATTGGTTGTTGGAGTTTTGTGATTACAGAAAGCAAGGAAGAAAGCAGCAAAAATAAAAGTGAGTAATCTCATAATATTAAAAGGTAAAATTATAAATATCATAAATCAAAAGGTAAAATCAGCGGAAAGGATTAAACCAATTCGATCAGTGTAATTTCGGGTAACACACCCAACCGCCCCTGATAACCGATAAAGCCATAACCCCTGTTGACATAAAGGTATTGGTTATCCTGCTGATACAAACCAGCCCATTGTTTATACACGTACTGAACAGGACTCCATTTAAATCCTGGTATGTCAATTCCAAATTGCATGCCATGGGTATGTCCACTCAATGTCAGTGAAATATCCCGGTAATCTTTCCGGACTTCTGCTTCCCAATAAGAGGGATCGTGACTAAGCAGGATCTTAACTGACACATCACTATTCTCAATACCTGCTAATGCTTTTTTCATATCCCCGTATTTTGCAAACCTCCCGGCTCCCCAGTTCTCAATACCAATGAGTGCAATTTGGTGCTCGTTTCGTTTTAACAACACATGCTCATTCAATAGTAAATTCCATCCCATATCACCATGATGCTGCTTAAGAATATTCAGGTTTTCTTTCTTTTCTTCTTCGGTTGGCCACGAAACATAGTCGCCATAATCGTGATTTCCCAGCACTGAATAAACACCCATTGGAGCTTTTAACTGACTAAATATCTTCAAATAAGGAACAACTTCTACTGCCCGCTCATTGACAAGGTCGCCCGTAAATAAAATCAGGTCTGGCTTTTCATTCATGATCGTTTCCACACCCTTAGCTACGGCGGCCGGATCATCAAAACTACCGGAATGTATATCCGATATCTGAATGATCCGAAGCCCCTTAAATTCATCGGGCAAATTCTTTAAGGATACCTTCACCCGGTTAAGCTGGTATCGATACCTGTTCGTAATTCCGTAGGCCAGGCCAGCTGTCAACACTCCCCCAATTAGCAATGCCGTTTGGGAGATAAACGTAAACCGGGTGATAAACCGTGAACCTTCAGGCGGTGCTCCAAGTGGATGATTTTTAAATGAATAGAGAAATGATGCCAGATTGGGAATGATCATAAGCAGATCAGCAAACAACATAATAACCCCAACTAGTAGTTTACCGATAAAGAGGCCTATAAAAATATTTACGAAATATTTTAAAGAAACCGATGGCCATGCAGACCTGCCATAATGCATGAAAGCATACAAACTCCACAGGGTCGCCAGCGATAAAATCACATAGAGCAGAAATAACCACCAGTGGAAATTGGCAGTTGTATTCCGTAAGACGCTACGTACGGCAACAAACGAATAATATTCGACTAGAAGGACAAAAAAACCAAAGATCAAAAGTTGTTTACTAATCATATTTATTTTATCAGATTAGATTAAAAGAATTTCATACATCATCCAAATAATCAGGCGAAAGATAAATCAGGCCTCCTAATTTTTAGTGGAGGCCATTTCATAGCTTTTTCGGGAAGTTTTAATGTATGCCATATTTGTCATCGCCCATTCAGTTAAAGTATGCAAATGTGGAAGCAGCGATTTTCCGGTGGGGGTCAATTCGTATTCTACCTTTGGTGGAATCTGCGCATAAACAGTCCGTTTAACCAGGCCGTCGGCTTCAAGTGATTTTAGGGTAACTGCAAGCATTTTCTGCGATATATTGGTTATGTAGCTGTTCAATTCATTAAATCGCAATACTCCGCCATCCTCCAGCACCATCAATACGAGTAATGACCATTTATCCCCGATTCGGTCCAGGACATTCCGGACCGGACAATCCGGGATACTTCCGTATTTTTTTAACATATTTTCATCCATATACCTCTGATATACAATATTTCTAACCTTAGCGTAAGTTCAGTACGCCAAGGAAAGTACTTGTTTTTAATAAATCCCGCACCTATCTTTGACTCACCAAAAGTAAGTATAAAACTTTTAGTAAGCATTAAAAATGTGTTCGTTTCACAATTAATAATTAAAACAAAAAATTTATCATGAAAATTGGAATTACAGGGGCGACGGGCCAGCTTGGTAGTCTGGTCGTTGCGAAACTAAAGGAGAAGGTCGGACCGGAGACGATTGTTGCACTTGTTCGTTCGACTCAAAAGGGAGCTGGGCTAGGTGTCGAATGCCGCGAGTTTGATTATAATGGTGAGGAAAATCTTGTCAATGCCCTGCATGGGATTGACTACCTTTTGCTGATCTCAGGCAATGAGCTGGGACAACGCGCAGCACAACATGCGAATGTTATTGAAACCGCAAAAAATGCGGGCGTGAAATGGATTGTTTATACAAGCCTTCTTCATGCAGATCAATCCTCCCTAAACCTTGCTCCGGAACACCTGGCTACCGAGGCTCATTTGAAGGAATCGGGGGTTCCATATACCATTTTGCGCAATGGTTGGTACACCGAAAACTATACTGGTTCTGTGCAGGGAGCATTGGCCGGAAGTGCATTTATTGGTAGTGCCGGTGAAGGGAAGATCTCCTCCGCAGCCAGGGCGGACTATGCTGAAGCTGCTGTCGCAGTGCTGACCGGTGAAGGACATGTGCGTAAGACCTATGAACTTGCAGGGGATAATTCTTATACGCTCTCTGAACTCGCTACGGAGATTTCGGAGCAATCGGGAAAGGAGATCCCTTATAAGAACCTCCCCGAAGCAGAATATGCGGCTATCCTCAAAAGTTTCGGATTACCCGAAGGGTTTGCCGATGCGATTGCAAGCTGGGATACAGGAGCATCCAAAGGCGATTTACTGGATGAAGGTCAACAGTTGTCCAGACTTATCGGCAGGGCAACAACCCCGTTGAAGCAGTCGGTTACAGAAGCGTTACGTATGCATTAAATATTTATGGGTCCAAACACGGAATTTTTCATTCGTATGTCTGAAATCCACAAATAATTATACTGTTACCTAACTTTTAAAAAAAAGCAATAACTTTAATGCAAATTATTAAAGTGCCCTGAATCTTAACTTCCGGGCACTTTTTTGTTTAATAAACTTATGTATTGCCTCACCCATCTTGCGGCTGTTTCCATAATCTTTGGCAATTCTTCACTCATCTTTTGTCGTACAATATAAATCCAGGTGAGCTCGTAAATATAAAAAAAACATAGCCCCTGAAACTGTTGAATCAAAACAAATAAATCTAATTTTGCATAGGCGCTAATCAGGGATGGAAGATCTTCATTCTTCGGAGAATCCCCAAATCAGGTCAAATTCTTTGCTATAAATTTATACACTACCCGATCATGAATAAAGTCCTTTTATCGGCAATATTGTTTCTAATCGCATGGCCGACACCCCTGTTGCAGGCCCAAACAGATCAAAAATTAAAAGAGGATATTCTCAAAACCGGCATTGTACATCGCCCTTTGCAACTGGACTACACCAAATCATTCGAATCGTTTGGGCTGGCCAAAAAGGTGCTGCGGTCCGATTTGCTATGTGATATGGAGCGTGCTGATAATTGGTCACACAAAGGGATTGGTTCCATGTCGCTTACCACCGAAAGGAGTATCACCGGAAAACACAGCCTGCATCTGGCAGCCCCCACAACAGTTTCGCAATTTCTAAGCTGGGGACTGGGGTTTGGCACATCGATGGCCAGTTTCGATGTAGGCGGGGCGAACTGGGAAAAATACAATCGCATTAAAGTGTATATCTACCCTGATTGCGAAGGTGCCCGCAGTATCTATCTCAATCTGTATGTTGAGAATGATGGTAAAATCAAGGTTCCGGATAAATATGGGCGTGAGGGATATCACGAAATGAATTTAATAAACAGGCAGTGGAATGAATGTTTTGTTGAAATGTCGGAACTTGCCCGTGATAAAGTTACAAAGCTGTCGTTTGCAATCGAAGTATTTGGGAAAGAGCGCACGATGGGCGATTCGTTGAAATTTGACATCGATGCTGTAGCCCTTGAAGAGGTGGAAAAACCTGAAGTGGTAAGTGGCTGGATACCGGCATCAAATCGGATTATCCACTCTACCACTGGATACGGAACGGAAAGTGAGAAATCGGCCATAACAACGGTAAAAAATCATAATGGACGTTTTCAGCTGGTGGACAATATTACATCCGAGGTTGTTTACGATGGAACCGTAAATAATTTGAAAACCAGTACCGGAAATTTTGAGACCATCGGATTCAGCGATTTTAAAAAGGAGGGGCAATACTACCTCCGTGTTGGAAATATCGTCAGTAAGCCATTTTATATCAATCGAAATATCTGGGATGACTCTGCCTGGAGAGTCCTTAATTTTGTGTTTTGTGAACGTTGCGGCTACCCTGTTCCGGGGAAACACGGGGTTTGCCACACTGATCTCAACGGAACCTATAACGGCAAACTGTTTGCCATGAACGGGGGGTGGCACGATGCAGCAGATATGTCGCAACAGGTATTGCAGTCAGGCGAGCTGGCCGTTTCGCTATTGGAGATGGCCCAAAATGCCAAAGAGAAAAACAATACCGAATTATATCAGCGATTAATGGAAGAAGCCGAATGGGGCATTGATTTCATTCTTAAAACACGGCTTGGCGATGGTTTCCGGGCACAAACCTGGGGCACCAATTTATGGACTGACGGTTATATCGGTACAAAAGACGATTCTACCAAACGGCGCAGAGTGCGCGTTCATGACCGGGCTTTCGAAAACTTCCTTTTTGCAGGTATTGAGGCGCAGGCTTCAATGGCGATTGAGGATGATCCCATGCTAAAAGAACATTTATATAAAGTTGCAAAAGAAGACTACGCCTTTGCAACAAAACGTTTCGATAAGCTGGGATTTGGCGAACTGAATGGCGGAGGCGGAGGCGATCACGCAGCAATGGCTTCCAACAGTCAGGTTATGGCCAACATCTCCTACAGCGCGAGTTTGCTCTATCGTTTAACCGGCGAATCGTATTATGCCGGGCAGGCTGCCAAAGCCATCCGTTACACGCTCGATTGCCAGCGTACCGAACCAATTAACGATAAGGACAAGCTGCTGGGTTTCTTTTATCGCGATCTGAATAAAAAATCAATTGTACATTTCACCCACCAGTCGCGGCATCAGGTGTATATTCAGGCATTAACGGCGCTTTGTGAAACACAGCCAAGCTCTCCGGATTATAAAAGATGGAAAGAGGCTATTGTCATGTATGGCAATTACCTGAAAACCATTATGCAATATGTACAACCTTATGGCATGGTTCCCAGTGGAATTTATAACATCAATGAAATAAAAGATTCCGTAAATTTTTATAAAATACAGGTGGGCATTTCAGGCGGGGGTGCAAAAGATTTTAAGGAGCAGCTCGAAAACGGAGTGCGGCTGGATAACGAGCATTATTTGCGGGTATTCCCGGTGTGGTACTCATTCAGGGGAAATGCCGCGGTACACCTGGCCACCGGCAAAGCAGCAGCCCTTTGTGGTAAATTTCTTCACGACAAAGCATTGCTCAATATTGCTGAACAGCAATTGTTCTGGATTGCAGGTAAAAATCCGTTCGGACAGTCACTCATCTGGGGCGAAGGGAGTAATTACCCGCAACTTTATACCGCATTGCCAGGCGAAACTGTCGGTGCCATTCCTGTTGGTATGGAATCGAAATTAAATGAGGATACCCCTTACTGGCCCCAGTTTAATACGGCTACTTACAAGGAAGTGTGGACTTCCTCTGCATCGAAATGGCTCTCACTAATTGCTGAGTTCTGAAAGGCAAGGTAATAAATTTACTTTTGTAATTAAAATCAATAAATATGAAAAGGATTGCTCTTAAGATTATAGTAACCGTAACATTTTCAATGCTTGTTTTTATGAGCTGTGAGGATGATGATAAAGTACAGGAAATTTCAAAAAATGGATCGGTTGAAACAATAATGAGTGTCGATCATCTGAATGATAGTCTGGATATTGTTAAAACCTCCCATAAAATCTGGATTAAAAATGTTTTGGTCAAAAATATTATCCATACGGACACCATTCCAACACTTGGAGTTACAACGGAGGAGGGTGAAAACAGCGATGGCGATACCAAAAAAGTATCTCTAAAGAAAGATTATGAGATATTTATCACTGTTAAATAGAACTTATGAAGAAGTCAAAAGCAATACAACTTGTTTTGGTAGCATCCATTATTTCTTCATGCAATAATCATAAACCTGTACCTGAAAAGAGAGTCTATATGCGTTCGGATACAACGGCGAACTATTCTCATGCTCATGGATTGGGATTTCTGGGAGGTTATTATGCTTTCAGACCTTATGGAATCTTTAGAAATAATGGTTACTCCCGGGCTGGTTATTTTTCCTCCGCAATTCATGAACAGGCGAATATTGGCACAAATGGATTTAAAGGAACTGTAGTCAGAGGTGGGTTTGGGAGTAGTGTATTTCATGTATCATCTTAATAAGCCAGACAGTGAAAAGACATATTATAAAACCAAGGCTAAACTGGCAACAAAAAGTTGAAGATATTGGGTTTAACTACCATACCCTTGATTCGCTGTACTGGGATGAATCTGCTTTTTACGAATTCTCCGCCAAAGAGATTGATATAATAGAGAAAGCAACAACCGATTTATGGGAGATCTGTCTCAATGCCGTTCAATACGTGATTGACAACAAGTTGTATGCCAAATTTCATATCCCCGAATGGTTTATTCCCCATATTGAGGATTCCTGGAATAATGATGCCCCTGCAATTTATGGCCGTTTTGATTTCACTCTGGAAAATGGAATACCTAAGCTACTTGAATTCAATGCTGACACACCAACTTCATTATTTGAGTCATCCGTTGTACAATGGTATTGG
>CAIXCY010000058.1 GCA_903918045.1 uncultured Bacteroidia bacterium | reverse complement strand
GGATTAATGTCCCTGTTCCAACTGAGGAGCGACGCAAAAACCTTGTAAAAGATGCACACAAAGAGGGAGAAACTGCCAAAGTAAGTATTCGGTCAGCCCGAAAAGATGGTAACGACTATCTCAAAAAACTACTCAAATCAAAAGAGATTTCCGAAGATGAGGAGAAGGAGACAGTAGAGAAAATACAGGTGCTTACCGATCGGTTTACCAGAAAAGTAGATGAACTGATCGCCAATAAGGAAAGAGAAATTCTAACGGTATGAGAACTCTGTTTACGGTACTCTTCTGCTTTATTTTGTACAGTGGAAATAGTCAGGAAATTACTAAAATCTACAATCCGGATGCAGATGTTGCCTCTGAAATCAGTCTGGGTTTAATCAAGGCAAAGTCTGAAAATAAACACCTATTTCTGCAGGTTGGTGGCAATTGGTGCTCCTGGTGCAGGAAGTTTCATAAACTATGCACAGAGGATGTTGAAATAAAATCCCGGCTTGAGAAAAGCTTTATCGTCATACTCGTGAACTACAGCAAAGAAAACCGGAATTTTGCAGCCCTGAAAAAACTGGAATATCCTCAGAGATTTGGATTCCCTGTATTTGTTATTCTGGATTCAACCGGTAAAAGAATTCATACCCAAAGCTCTTCCTACCTTGAAGAGGGCGATGGCTACTCTTCCAAAAAAATCCTTGAATTTCTCTCACAATGGTCACCAGAGGCTCTTAACCCAGGAAACTACAAAGAGAAATAAGCTCCGGTAGAAAATAAAACAACAAAACATACCATTTTAAAATAACCGGGTAGTGTTCCCAAGTCGAACACTGCCCGGTGACTTTAGTGAGTGATACCCCTTCCTTCGGCTATTAAACCTATTGCATTTTAAACCGTCTAACACACATTCGAATTCTGTAAACTGAATCTCTAAAAAGCTTTTCGTTGAATGAAATTATACATACCAATCGCATTAATAATTAGCGTATTATCATTAATATCAAATATTTATACAGCGAATGGGCAAGTTGAAACCAATTTAAAAGGGGAGGAAAAAGCTACAAAATCAACAGATATTGTAGATATCTTACAGGGAGGATTTAAAACCCATTTGCGAAAGGATAGCCTTTTGCTCAAAGGGAAAGGTCCTTTTATATCGATTATGCCAATTGTAGGTTATGCGATGCAATCTGGACTCACAGGGGGTATTGTAACAAACACTTCATTTTACACCGACGACAGAACAAGATTTTCCAACCTGTTGATCAATGGCTATACCTCTCAATACCATCAGTTTTGGGTTACCGCCAACAATACCTTATTTTTTGAAAAGCTTAAAATCCACCTGTTGGGGGATATGCGCTATTACAATTTTCCAACACAAACCTACGGGATTGGCTCAAATACTTTATTATCTGATGAGTTGGATATAAAATATTCGTATCTCAGGATTTCTCAGATCATATACCGTGAAATGGCCCCAAATCTATTTGCAGGAGGCGGATATAATATTGATTATCACTGGAATATTACTCCTGATACAATAGTTGGGCGGGCATTGAGTGACCTAAATAAGTTTCAGAAAGGAACACGTTCTATATCCTCAGGAATTTCATTAAATCTTCTTTTTGACAGCCGTTTAAACCCTGTAAATCCGAAAGGGGGGTCCTATGCAAACCTTCAGTTCCGTCCAAATCTCATGTGGTTAGGAAGTGATACCAATTGGCAATCGTTACTGATTGACCTGCGGCATTACATTACATTTCCAGCATCATCGCACAATGTTATTGCCTTCTGGGATTACAATAATTTCACGTTAAATGGTTCACCCCCATATCTGGATAAGCCAAGTGTAGGATGGGATTCATTTTCAAATACAGGACGCGGATACGTTCCGGGAAGATATACCGGAAACAATTTTATGTATGCGGAATCGGAATACCGGTTTGCCCTCTCGGGAAATGGATTACTTGGAGGGGTGGTATTTGGCAATGCTGAAACTGTTTTTCAAAACTGGTCAGATAAACATTCCCTTATTCCTGGAGCAGGTCTTGGAATACGGATCAAGATGAATAAATTTTCGAACACCAACCTGGCCATCGACTATGGTTTCGGGGTGAATGGCTCTCATGGATTATTCTTTAACCTTGGTGAGGTATTTTAATCCGGGTAGGGACGATCCATAATAAAAAAAGAGGGAAAACCCTCTTTTTTTATTATACTCTATTTTTTAATTAACAACCAGGAATCGGCGTATTTGGGAAATTGCTGACGAATTTCACTAAGTTTACCCCGGGCTGCAGCTTCATCATCATAGCTATTAACACAAACCCTATAGAATCCAGCTTCATTAACAAGAATTCCGGGAAAGAAATCTTCGGCTGCAAGTTGCTTTTTGAACTTCTGCGCATTTTCGTAGACACCAAAACTTCCAAGAATAATATAAAACCTTTTAGATCCCAGGTCGCTAGCCTCACCTTTGGCAGCTGAGATACGCTCCTCTTTCCCCTTCACAGCGGAGGTCCCGCTATTACTATAAGATTTGGCAACAGTTTCAGACTTTCTGCTTTCCGGTTTTACGCTTTCCGAATTCACACTTTCTGATCTTACAGGCTCCGGTTTTGGCGCAATCTTTTGGGTTTTGCAACCTACTGTCATCAGAACAATTAAGATAAGGAGAATACTCAGAACTTTCATAGGATAAATTTTTGGTGATTTTATTCAGCGAAGATATAAAAAGTATTGAAAATTTGAATTATTCAAATCAAATTCTTAAATTTACAACACATATTAGGATAGTTTTTCCATCTTGAAGCCCAGTGTAATTAACCAATCACTGATTTAAACCAATCTTTATGAAAAATCATAAATATCCTCTCATCTTCATAGTTGAAGATAATTCTGTTTATAATAAACTGATATCCAATCATCTTCGAAGTCATAAACTGATAAACACCGAGAGCTTTTTAAGTGGTGAAGAGTGTCTGAAAAATATTCAGCGTAAACCGGATATCATCATTCAGGATTACCTTCTTGAGGGAATAAACGGTCTTGATGTTCTAGTTGCAACCAAAAAAAAATATCCCTCAACAGATTTTATATTTCTCTCCGGACAAGATAGCATTGAAATTGCAATCAATTGTATGCGTTTCGGGGCCTACGATTATATTGTGAAGGATCAATATGCACTGATTAAACTTTCCGATAAGATTAACAAAATCCTGGTGCACCGCGAGCTTATCGCCAGCAATAAACGGTTTAAAAAAGGGATTACCCTCTTCTTTGTTGCACTCACGATCATTATTCTAATCTTTGCCTGTCTTGCCATACTGTACCCTACCACCTTTTTGATACACTAAGTGTTGAACAGGTTTTTTCGTCCTTTCTAACTGAGTTATTTAGCTTTGTTTCCCTTCCCTAAAGGGGCCGGTAATAATAAGGCAGAATATTCGGCAGGTGAATGGAGAAGCGATAAGACACGCTTTATCTCTGTATCATTTCCCAAAGCTGCAATTATAGCACCCTTTTGATAATAATAACGTGAAACAATCTCATCTTTCAGTAGATCACGAATCTCACTACTAAATTTTCCAAGGTCGAGGCTCAGATTTAGGGTCAATCCTTTTTCAAGGGCTGCAAATTCATTTTGTGCCCCCTCATAATATCGTTCCCTTTTGGCCGTTTCAATAAGGGTTTTTAATGTTTGCTCACTGCGTGACTGGTATGAGAATTTTTTCTCCAAAAGAAACTTATGAAATTCATCATAGATATCGTCTCCCACCAAAAACTTATCGGGTGTGGAAATTGAAGCGTGATGGGAGGCAAATTCGGTTGCAAAATCAAAAATCATATAATCCTGCACAAGTTTATAGGCTAAGGTGCTCAATGTATCCTGAATATTTCGGATATCAGGGGTAACACCACCTCCGTCTTTCACTCTCCGCCCATTCTTGGTTTTAAACTCTGAGGTAAGTGAATCGGGGATATTTCCAACACTTCCATCGGCATTACGATGGGAATAATCGAGCGCCTGAATGCACCTTCCACTTGGGATGTAATATTTTGCAGTTGTAACTTTTAGTTTTGTATTATAGCTCAGGTCCCTTGTTGTCTGAACCAACCCTTTTCCAAAAGTGCGGTTCCCAAGTATCACGGCACGGTCAAGGTCCTGAAGGGCTCCGGCAACAATCTCCGAGGCCGAAGCAGATCCGCTGTTGACCATCACGACAAGGGGCATTATGGAATCCAATGGTTGGTCGGTTGCACGGTATGTCTTATCCCATTGCGAAACTTTACCTTTGGTGGTCACGATCTCCTGTCCATGATTCACAAACAAATTTGTCACCTTTACAGCCTCGCCTAGCAAACCTCCCGGGTTTCCGCGAAGATCAAGAACAAGGGAGGTGGCCCCTTTTTTATCCCGCAGATCCAGAATCGCTTTTCGGATATTCTCAGAGCAACCATCGGTAAAACTCGATAACCGGATATACCCGGTTTTATCATCAACCATCCCGTAATAGGTTACAGGATCAATCTGAATCTCCTCACGGACAATATCCAGGGAAAAAGGTTTTTTCTCTCCCGGACGCTGCATCTTTACCTTAACCGGTTTTTTAGCAGGACCTTTGAGGATTTCAGAAACATCAGAAACCACCATTTTATCAACCGGTTTGCCATCAACTTCGAGAAAGATATCCCCGGCACGAAGACCGCTTTTTTGAGCCGGAAACCCTTCATACGGCTCAGCTACAATAATCTGATTCCTCCGCTTACTGATCATCGCTCCGATCCCGGCATACTCTCCGGTAGTCATAAATTTAAAATCATCCATCTCCGATTCCGGAATATACACCGTATACGGATCGAGTGTCTCAAGCATTTCATCGATACCCTTCTTAATCAATTTATCAGGTTTCACCTCATCAACGTAGAAAAGGTTCAATTCCCTGACCAGGGTATAAAAGATATCCAGATTTTTGGATATCTCGAAATTTTTCTGATCACTTTTAAAGCCCCAAAAAGAGAGTCCGAGTATAATAACAATACAAACTCCAAGCGCTCCCTTCAATATTTTGTTACTCATTTTATATAAATCCGTTTATAATTATCATTTTCAATGTAAGTTCACAAAAGTAATAAATCAGGTTTAATAAAAGGATAATCGTTGAATAGAAACAACAACGGTGTAGGTTCAAAAGTTTAACGTATTTTTATCCCGCAAAATAATATTCAATTGGGTAAAGGATTAGTGATTCGGTCAACAGGAAGCTGGTATTCGGTAAAAACCGATGACGGTGACACAATTGATTGCCGCATAAAGGGCAAACTTCGGATGAAAGAGGTGCGCACCACCAACCCGATTGCAGTTGGAGATCGCGTCGATTTTGAGCTCCTGCATGATGAGACCACAAAGGAAGGGGTGACGGGAATTATCTCATCGGTTGAACCGCGCAAAAACTATATAATTCGCAAGGCCTCGAACCTCTCACGGGAGAGTCAGATAATCGCGGCAAATATTGACCAGGCATATATTGTTGTAACAGTAAATTACCCGGTAACCCTTACGGGATTTATTGACCGCTACCTGGTGTCGGCCATGGCTTACCGGATTCCTGCAGCTCTTGTTTTCAATAAGCTCGATCTTTATACTGAAAAAGATTATGAAAAACTTGAGGAATACCTACAGACCTACGAATCGATAGGCTATAAATGTTTTCAGGTTTCTGCTGAAAAAAATTTCAATATCAACCTTTTGAAGGAAGATATCAGGGGGAAAATCAGCCTCTTTTCAGGGCTTTCAGGAGTGGGAAAATCTTCAATTCTGAATTGTATCGACCCTGATCTTAAGCTAAAAACAGGTCTTATATCCGATCATCACCAGCAAGGTAAGCATACCACCACCTTTGCAGAGATGTTCGAAACCAGTGACGGAGGTTATATCATTGACACTCCGGGAATCAGGGGATTTGGCGTAATTGACATGGCGAAAGAGGAGATTCCCCACTACTTCCCTGAAATGTTCGGATTACTCGATCAGTGTCGGTTTTTCAATTGCTCCCACACTCATGAACCCGGATGTGCAGTCAAAACTGCCTACGAAAACGGAGCGATTCCGGCAACCCGCTATGAGTCCTTCCTTTCTCTTATCAATGAGGATAACGGAAGGTACCGGCAAGGTTAGACCGGTATAAATCTGATTAGATTATCCAGCCTGTCACCCTCTGGATGATACTTTAAGATAACTGTGTTTTTAAAATTACCTCCTTATCATAGAGTACGATTGCTTTTTTCCAATTTTCAGGCACCGGGATACTTTTCTGTCCTTTGATATCATAGCATACCAAGACAACAAAACAGGTAGAGAGAACCTCATTCGTGTTCTCTTCGACCAGAAGATGCTCCATGGCTATACTCTTAGTGCCGATATGCGTGACATGTGTTTCTACAAGAATGCGCGTTTTCATAAAAATAGGCTTCAGGTAATCGATCTTAATTGATGCACCCACCACACCGATATTTATAAAATCCATTTCAGGCAGCACTTCATCAAAATAATGCAATTTACCCGCATCATAATAATTTTGGTAAACCGTATTTGAAACATGCCCCAACATGTCAACATCACTAAACCTAACCTGTATCGGGATAATACTTTTAAACAGATAATTGCTTTCCATGTTAATATTTTGATGCAAATATACCATCAATAGCTGTCGGGGCTCTAAATATATTTGAATTTGCCGGCTGAAATCACAAAAATAACGCACTCATAACCCGACAATTCCAAACCTTTAAAAGGATTCTGTGCTCTTTTTAATCAAAAATAGCACAGAATCCTTTTAATTTCAATTATTATTTTTATTTTTGCGCCGAATAATAAGATTAGAATGATTCAAAACAATACATTTTACTTTTGGTTTGGTTATCTCGGCCTTCGTATGGGGACTGGACGGTAAGGTATTGTCAAACAATATTAAATCAAAAAGAGGTCTCCAATTATGGTGACCTCTTTTTGATTTAAAGAATACATAAAAACAAAATTAAAGGATAATGAAACTTGCAGTAATTGGACTTGGGCTTATCGGCGGTTCTATGGCAAAAGATTTACGGAGAACCAAATTTGCCACAGAGATCATTGGTGTAGACAACCACCCATTGAACGCCCGTTTGGCAGTCGAAATGGGAATTGCTGACCGGATTGAATCGCTTGAGGTTGCGGTAAAAGAGGCCGATATTGTTCTTATCGCGATTCCGGTCGATAAGATTGTCCTGCTGCTCCCCTACATTTTGGATCATATCTCACCCTCTACGACAGTTATAGATGTTGGGTCGACTAAGCGAGAGATTACTGAATCGGTAAAGGATCACCCATTACGCGGAAATTTTATCCCTTCGCATCCCATGTCGGGAACTGAAAACAGCGGGCCTTCTGCAGCAATTGAGCATCTTTTTGAGAATAAGATCTGTATTGTCTGCGATCATGAGAAGTGCAGGCCTCAACATCTGGCGCTGGCGGAAAAAATGTATCAGTCGCTTGGAATGCCGATCGCATACATGTCGAGCGATGAACAGGACCATACCACTGCTTTTATTTCCCATTTGCCACATGCCACCTCCTTTGCCCTGGCCAATGCTGTATTAGCTATCGAAGACCGGAATATCATTTTTGACCTTGCCTCCGGAGGTTTTCAATCGACTGTGCGGCTTGCCAAGAGTTCACCCCAGATGTGGTCACCCATTTTTTGGCAAAACAGGGATTACATCCATGAGGCACTCGAAGTATACATTCGCCACCTAGAGGAGTTTAAAAAGAGTCTAAAACAGAATGATCACGAAGGGCTAACCGCTTTGATCGTGAACGCCAATAAAATCAGGGGTGTACTCGAAGGGGAGAATTCATCCTTAACAAAAAATGAAGAAACGATTATTAAATTTTATACAAAATAAATTAACATGGGATCATTATTAGACATCCGACCGATCAGCCATTGGCTACCCAATATAGACAATCCGTTGTTGATCAGCGGACCATGCAGCCTTGAATCGGAGGAGCAAACGATGGCAACCGCGCGGGAACTTGCCAAAGACAAACGGGTTATGGTATACCGTGGTGGCATCTGGAAACCACGTACTCGCCCCGGTTCTTTCGAAGGGATGGGAAGTATTGCGTTGAAATGGCTTCAACAGGCCAAAGCAGAAACAGGATTGCTCACAGGAACCGAAGTAGCAAATGCACAACACGTTGAGGAGTGCCTGAAAGCCGGAGTGGATATTCTCTGGATTGGAGCCCGGTCAACTGCCTCCCCTTTTGTAGTACAGGAGATAGCCGATGTTCTTAAAGGTACTGATCAGATCGTGATGGTAAAAAATCCGGTAAACCCAGATGTGCAACTATGGATTGGAGCTATAGAAAGACTAAATCATGCCGGTTTAAAAAATCTTGTGGCAATTCATCGTGGTTTTACCCCCTTTGGTGAATCGAAATACCGCAATTATCCCAATTGGAAACAAGTAATTGAACTTCGGCAGCTTATGCCCAATCTTCCAATTATCTGTGATCCAAGCCATATTGCAGGGAAGCGTGAATATCTTTTTGAAATTTCTCAAAAGGCCTTCGACCTTGGTCTTGATGGATTAATGCTCGAATCACATATCGATCCATCCTGTGCCTTAAGCGATAAGGATCAGCAGGTAACCCCATTCGAACTGGGAAAGATCCTGGATAAGCTGGTGATCAGATATGCCAGCTCGAACGATCCGCTGTTCGAAAATATGCTGGATGCACTCCGCTCAAGGATCGACGGTATTGACCATGAAATCATGGAGATACTTGCCTCAAGGATGGAAATCGTGAAACAGATCGGAACTTACAAAAAAGAAAACAAAGTTACTGCACTCCAGATTAACCGTTGGACACAGATCATGGAAGATCGCCTTTCTACGGCACGGAAACTTAACCTTGATGAAACCCTAGTTAAGTTAATTTTCCAGCTTATCCATGAGGATTCTGTGCGTATGCAAACAGAGATTATGGACAGCGATTTATAATAATTAAAGAAGTGACCGCTTGAGATTAAGTTAAGCGGTCACTTCTGAATTTCCGGATTTGATTTAAAGCGGCTGATTATTTTTATCATCGCCTTTTCGATAAGAACAAAATCGAGCTCCTCCTTTGCAATATAGACGATCATAATTGCCAGTTGGCGTTCGCCACCTCCAAGTAACAGATAAAGTTCATGCTTGTGGAACCGATAGGCCTCCCTCAGTCTTCGCTTAAGCAGATTTCGGTCGTGTGCCCTTTTAAAGAGCCTTTTGGGAACACTAAAGACTACCTGGGCAGGTAATGGCTCCGGCAATTCTCCATACATCCAGACTACCTTCAACGGATAACAAAGGAAGGAGGAGCCCTTCAAAAAGATATCCCCGATGATCTTCTGGCTGCACAGTTTTTCCTCTTTTCGAAATGTAAAAGCAATCATAAATTGAGGGGAACAAAAAAGGGGAAAATCACTTTCCCCCTTTAGATGAAAATGGTATAGTACTTCTATTTATTATTTTTATTCCATTCTGCAATAAAGCGCTCAAGTGCGGCAGGCATCGAAGGAGCCTCAGGAATCGGCGCTTCAACATCAAGCCGTAGCCCAGCATCCCGAACAGCCTGAGCCGTTGCCGGACCAAAAGTGGCTATTTTAGTCTCATTCTGTTCAAAATCGGGAAAATTCTGCATCAACGATTTTATCCCTACAGGGGTAAAGAATACAAGAACATCGTAATTAACCTCTTTTAAATCAGATAAATCAGCGCTAACCGTGCGATACATAATGGCCTCGGTAACCTGTATTTTTGCCTTTTCGAGTAACGTGGGAATTTCATCCTTGTGAACATCCGATAAAGGAATCAGGAATTTATCCTCCTTATGCTTCATCAGCACATCCACCAGATCAGCGAATTTTCCATTGGCATAAAAGATCTTCCGCTTTCTGTAAACGATATATTTTTGCAAATAAAAGGCTGTAGCTTCTGAAATACAAAAATATTTCATACTATCAGGAATCGTTAATCGCAACTCCTGAGATATACGGAAAAAGTGATCAATAGCTGCCCTGCTTGTAAAAATAATAGCTGTATGGTCGAGGATTTGTATCCTGTCTTTGCGAAAATCCTTCGCAGGGACACCCTCAACCTGAATAAATTGACGAAAATCAATTTTCAAATTGTGCTTAACTGCCAAATCATTATAAGGTGAATTACCCGGGTTCGGCTCTGGTTGCGATACTAATATTCTTCTAATTCTCAACTTATTCCCTTTTAAAATTCGTTTTTTTCTAAACCCCCTCTATGATGCTATTATGAGTTTGAAAATCAAAAGCAACGGTAGAATTTCAAGGGTACAAAGGTATAAAATCAAATAGAAAAGTGAAATGTCTTTTTGATATCCCAGATAAATACTTCGAATGACTGTAGCCAGATACATCAAAACAATGAGTATGGCCATCACCCAGATGGTTATAAAATTGGTCACCGGAAGGATACGATGAACCGTAACAAGAGGCAGTAAAATAAACCCTAGCGTCCTGTAATACAGTCTTATATTGAATATTAATTCATCCGCCTGATCTTTTACCATAGCGATGGAACCCACTAAACGGTGCACTAAAACCTTAATAAAAAAGTAGAGATTAATGACCAGAAATAAACCAATAAAAAGGACAATCAAGGGGTATCCAGGAATGGAAACCTTGAAAAATTGAGAGATTTGAAACAAGGAAAGGGGTAAAATCAGGTAAAAAATCAGGTCAAGACGCACTGCCCCATACATTGTTTTATAACCCCGCTGACGAAATAAACGCGAAGCTGAGTTGAAATTAACAATACTTGAAAATATTTGTGATAAGTATTGAGGAAATTCAACCCGAACAGACGCAAAGATCGCCCATAGAATCAGAATCAAACCTAAAACCCAATCCTGGCTTATCAAAACCCGCTCTTTCCCAACTATCCCATAAGGTTTCACCGTTTTAACTACTACCGTGCGCTGGGCTTGCAGAAAGGCAGAATCTGACAAGGTCTTGACCGTCCCGAAATAGACCGTATCTCCGGCACTCGCGTAATATCCCGGATTACCTGTATATATATTAAATCGGGCATCTTTTACAACGGTTTCCTCAACATAACTCTTTTTTTGAAAAACCTCTTTTTTAACGTGATTCACGCCCCTGTTACCATTTACCCAAGCCCGCTCCGTTTTTCTTTGCAGACCGCCTGAATTGGCCCCAAAACTTCCCTGATGTGCTGACAGGCCACCCTGAAGTGGCAAATCAGCAACAAAGTTATCGGGAATCTCATTTTTGACCAATTGGGAACCAAACATACATCAAACTTTTTAAGCCGTGCAAAGATAAAAAATAAAGGAATGGTACTTCTCACCAGATTAAGTATGACGACAAATTGAGATGAGATTAAATGGTCAAGGATCATTACTTTTGCAAATATGGAAAAGAGATCATCCCCAAAAATATATTTTGCTCCTCTTCAGGAGTCAACTGATCATATTTACCGAAGTGCTCATGCCCGGTTTTTCGGAGGCATAGATAAATACTTTGCCCCTTATATCGTACGTCAAAACGAAGGAATAGTGAAGAACTCACACCTTCGTGATATAAAACCGGAGAATAATCACCAAAATCCGGTAATACCTCAAATCCTGGCTCGAAATTCCGGGGATATTATCTTTCTTGCCAAACTGTTGCAGGAAAATGGATATGATGAGATCAACTGGAATCTTGGCTGCCCTTATCCCATGGTTACCAATAAAGGTCTCGGAGCTGGACTACTTCCATATCCTGAAAAGATCAGATCAATTTTGGAAGAGTCGTTACCAAATATTCAGTGCAAAGTTTCGGTAAAAATGAGGATGGGATTGGAATCGGCAGACGAGATCTTTCAGGTTGTCGATGTTCTGAACGCTTTCCCGCTCTCCGAGCTGATACTCCATCCACGAATTGCCAGGCAACTTTACAAAGGTGTTCCTGATGAAGCTATTTTTACCGAAGTACAAAAAAGGGCAAAACATCCCCTTGTATACAACGGAGATATAGACACCCCTGAAACATTCAACCGGCTGAACGAACTTTTCAATGAAACGGGAACCTGGATGATAGGTCGTGGGATTCTTAAAAATCCATTTCTGCCAATACTTATTAAAACCGGATCTATACCAGAAAAAAAGGAGGCCGCAGAAAGGATGCGAAATTTTCATGATGAGATTTTACTTGGTCATTCAAAAGTGCTTAACGGAAACAGCCATTTGTTAATGAAAATGGAGAAGTTTTGGAGCTTCTTCTGTTTCGCCTTTCCGGATCCCCATAAAACATTCAAGCGGATTAAGAAAGCAGCCAATATTACAAAATACGATCTCGCAGTGATTGAGAATTTTCACTATTTAAGAGATCAGATAAGCTGAAAATATTCGGGAAATAGCACTTGTATAGCTATAGAATTAAAGTTTAAAATGCTTCGCCAGGTGCCGTCCGATATTACAGGCCGGGAGCAGTTTTGTTTCCGTCAATAAATGATCTGCAAAATGAGCGGCGTACCAGGGAATTTGCAAACTTCCTTTAGCGCCAAAACCATTGAATATTGCAAGCGACTGAAATCCCGGATGGATTCCCAGAAATGGATGGCGATCAAGTGTACAGGGGCGGATGTTGGCACAATGTTCAATCAACGTGATATTTAGTAATGCCGGTGAGAGCTTGCTAAGAGCATTCAATAACTCAGCCTTCCCAATATCAGTAATTTGTGTGTTTTTATTTTCCCTGTCAAAAGTTGCTCCGATTCTGATTTGATTGAGGTTCAAAGGGATCAGCCATTTGCCGAAGTTTAGAATTTTATCGGGTAACTCTATCTCGTGTTGCAATGTCAAAATCTCACCCTTAACCGGTTGAAAGGGGAGCCAGGAAAACCAGGGATTTAGGGTCGCCAGGAACCCTTCGGAGAAAATAATCCTACCCGGATAAATATCCTGCCAGCTCAATTGGGGTTCAAGTTTAACTTGGTCATAATCAAAAACAGAGAGTCGGTAGGAGCCTTTCGAAATAAAAAAGGTTCTCAGACAATTAAGCAAAGGCCTTGTCAATAAATAGCCGGTTTGTTCCTGTTCAAGAAAACCCAGAGGTGTTGCAATATTTTCGATTTTAATGTCTGCCCGTTCGATGCTTTTGATATAGTGTCTATAATCAGGATTATGAAACCGCTTTGTGGCATTGCTTAATTCGTTTTCATTACTGAAGATCCGTAACATCGGTTTTTCAATAAAAAAATCCTCGTTAAAGAACCGGGTTAAATTTGAATAATACCGTTTTGATGCGGCAAGTAAACTCTCTGTATCTGAAGATTTTACAAAGCGCAACCCCGTAATTGGATTAATTAACCCTGCAGCTATCTGCGAAGCGTTTTCAGCCCCATTGTCAATAACCATGACAGAGCATCCACGTTGAATAAGTTCCCAGGCCAATAAACTACCGGCCAATCCCTGGCCAATGATCAGAAAGTCAACCTCCATTTTTAAAAAACTGGTTCGAAAAATTGTTTTGCCTTTTGTTTCGCAGTCAAAGATACATTTAGATTTCAATTGGAGCAGACTCAAAGGTGAACCCAGGTGACCTGCCTTAAGGGAATTAATAAGCCTTCACTGGAAGATTAAATTAAAATAGCGAATAAACCTAAAGTGAAGGCTTCACTTCTGACCAGCCTTCACCTCTGACCAGCCTTCACTATCGATCTGAAAGAATAATTTCCCGATTCAACCGAATAAACGGCATTCTCATTTTCAATCCTTAGGAACTTCACCCCTTCAGCATTTGCGATTCGTTTTCCGGACTCGGTAACTGCCGACATCACCTTTGTGGGTAAATAGAGTATTGCAGAGGTATTTGCGGGAATAGTAACATCAAGCGAAAGCCACTGCCCGTCAACCTTCCATGCGGTGACAATCCTGCCATGAATGGAGTTGTAGCTTGTAGTTGCAAAGGAAAGTCCATCACGGATAACGGGTGCAATACAGATTTGCGAATATCCGGGTACCTCCTCGCTGATTCCTCCAATCATACTGAAAAGGTATTCACCCACTGCACCAAACGAATAATGATTCAGGGAGTTCATCCCCCCTTTCGGAATCTTTCCATCCCATCCATCCCACCGTTCCCAGATTGTGGTAGCACCCACAGAAACGGGATAAAGCCATGAAGGGGAGCTACGGGTCAGCAATACTTTATAGGCATCGCTGTCAAGCCCCGCAAGATGCAATGCGGGCAACAATCTTGGAGTACCAATGAACCCGGTTGTTGGATGCCAGTCGAACCGCTTAATCTCATCCATAAAGCGCCCGCTCATTTTCTCCTTCAGGAAAGGGGGAACCAGTCCCATTGTGAATGCCAGTGCATATCCGCTTTGACTACTTTTAGAAATACGACCCTCCCCGTCAATATATTCTTTGGCAAATGCCTGTACGATCTTGCCGGCATGTTCGCGGAAATTAGAGGCATCCCTCCTCTCGCCAATTGCCTCAGCCATCTCTGCCATAAGCTGAAAATCGAAAGAGGCATATGCCGAACCGATAACCTCATTACTTGCCCCGCCACCATTACTGAGCCAGTCACCATTGCCGACACGTCCCGTGAAGAGAAAATCCTTACTCTCCCGTGTCAGCCACTCCAGATTCCGCTTCATCGCCTGATAATGTTCACGAATCACCCGGGTGTCGCCATAAGTACGATAAATCTCATAGGGACAGATAATCCCTGCATCCGACCATCCGATATTCGGGCCATCACCCGGACCAAAGGTCGGAGCATGATCTGCAAAGTGGCCATCGGGCATTTGAGCCTCCTCACAAACGTCAACCAGCCACCGGCTGAAAAAGGCGGAGACATCCATATTGTAGACGGCTGTACGCATAAAAAACTGGGCATCTCCGGTATAACCACACCGTTCATTGCGTTGGGGGCAGTCAGTTGGAACACCCATGTAATTTCCCCGCTGGGACCATAAAATATTTTCTGCCAGCCTGTTGAGTAATGAATCTGAGCAATTAAACTGACCCACTTCCGGACAATCACTATGAAACACGATGCCAGTGAGGCTTTCCAGATTTGGCTTCTCCTTCAAGCCGCGCACCTCAACATATTGAAAACCGTGGTAAGTGAAATCGGGCTCAAAAGTTTCTTCCCTATCACCCCGGAAAGTATACCGATCAAGCTGAATCCGATGCTCGCTAACAACGGTAAGATTTCCCAAAAAAACTGTTCCGTCGGGATTGCACATCTCCCCATGTTGCAGCTCAATAGTCTCCCCCGCCCTACCATGAAATTTGAAACGACACCAGCCAACCATATTTTGGTCGAATGCGAAAACATAAATTCCGGGTTTTGGTTCGGATATTGCAACCGGCTTTAATTCCAGTTTCTTCCGGATAGGCTCGCCTCTCTGGCCAACCAGCTTCCCAACCTGAAAATCAGTACCCGGTGAAGGTAAAGCAGGTACTGACCATCCTGAATCATCGAAGCCGGCCCGATCCCAATCTTTAAAATCCTTGCGTGCGTCGTAAGTCACCCCTTCGTAAATACCGGCGAACTGAAGCGGTCCATCAGTGGTGGCACGCCAGCTTTCATCACTCACGATAGTCTCGCAACGGCCATCCGAAAATTCAAGCTCCAATTGCGCCAACAACAACGGTTCAGTGCCATAAATTGCAGAAAGCTTCTCTTTCCAGTGCTGCCAGCCTCCGCAATACCACCCATTTCCAAGTACGGCACCCAGGGCATTGGAGCCCTTATGAACTATAGAGGTAACATCATAGGTTTGATATTGAATACGTTTGGTGTAATTTGTCCATTCGGGAGCCAGCTGATGATCACCAATCCGTTGTCCGTTAAGCCTCAACTCATAAAGTCCCAGGGCAGTAACATAAACTGTCGCGCGACGAACCGTGCGTTCGAGATTAAATGATTTACGCAAATACCGTGGTCTTGGCCATTGGGCAGGTTTTGGGTCGTGAGCGCCGATCCATTTAGCACGCCATTCTTTGGAGTCCAATAATCCCATTGACCAGTACGAGGGTTTACTCCAACCGGAAACATTCCCTTTTGAATCCCAGACACGCAATTTCCAAAAACATTCACCTCCGGACTTCAGCGGTTTTCCCCCATATTCCAGTTGGGTGGTCTGACCGGACGTGATCTGTCCACTATTCCAAAGATCCCCCTTATTTCGGGCAAGTTGCTCTGCAGTTTGTGCAACCAATATTTGATAGGCAGTTTGTCGTTCCCCACGCTGAGTGGATTCGATGATCCAGCTCAACCGTGGATTCACGATATCAATCCCCGCCGGATTAGTCATATATTCACAGCGTAGATTCTGAATTGTTAAACCATTGGCAGATGTAAAGTAGAGAGCAGCAATAATTACCAGAAAGAGACTTTTCATTTTCCAGCAGTTTAGTTAGTGTGATTGGAGAAAGTTAACAGACCTGATAAAGCATGTTGATTTGAATTCAATTTTATTATAACGCCACTATGGTATCGGTATCGCAGAAATCAGCCAACGCCAGGCTCCGGTCGCAGCATAAAATTCTGCATACATAATTTTATCTTCATAGTTTGAAAGCGCCTTTAGCATTGATTCGCGGTTCCCGATATTGGCAACAACGACGCACACCTTTCCCTCAGGCAAAAGATAATCAGGAGCTTCAGCAAGAAAACGGGAGAACAACTCGCCGCCAAAGTCGCATGAGATGATCTCCAAAGGCTCTACGATCTGCTTATCCAGCAATGGGATATTGAAGAAGATCACATCGTATTTTTGATCCTCAACTGCTGAAAAAAGGTCAGACTGGAGGACGCTGACTGATATCTTATTATTCTCTGCATTGTTTTTGGCACATTCGACGGCAACAGGATCGATATCCAGCAGGGTAACATCCAGTCCGGTGGCGGCAAGAACAATCCCTATAGCACCACTTCCGGTTCCCAGCTCGAGAATCCGCGATCCGGGCAGAGGGAGTCCGGAAAACATTCCACGGATAGCAAACCGTGTAGAACCAAATTCATGGGGCTGATAAATACCTGAAGGGCAACTAAAAGTCAATCCTGCCACTTCATACACTCCCGCGGTCATATGCCGGTCTAAAAATTTTGCATTTGCCGTTTCATGCTCCGGGTGATCAAAATTCCAGTAACTATCGTCCAAATCTGAGAAGCTCTTTTTCATATTGAAATTACAACACAGCAAAGATAAAAAGGTTGCAAACAAAACTCCGGGTGCCACTCAAAGTGGCGCTCGGAGTTACTAACGGGTGATTATCTGTAAAAACCTATCTTGGATTTCTCAAACACAACCTTTATCTCATCAATAACATCCTCACTATCAATAGTCGATGGAATTTGAAAATTTTCTCCATCGGCTATGTTTCGCAATATTTTGCGTAATATCTTACCCGAACGGGTTTTAGGTAAACGCTCTACAACTATAACGTCCCGTAAAGAAGCAACGGCCCCAATCTGATCCCTGACTAAGTGAACCACCTCATGTTGTAACTGAAAATGTTCAATATCCTCGCCATGCTTAACAACAACCAATGCCAATGGAACCTGACCTTTTAAGGCATCGTTAATTCCAACTACAGCGCACTCAGCCACCGAATGATGCGAGGAGACAATCTCTTCCATCTCAGCTGTCGAAAGCCTGTGGCCTGCAATATTTATGACATCATCGACCCGGCCGGTGATGAAAACGTAATCGTTATCATCCTTAATACCACCATCTCCTGAAAAATAATATCCCGGAAACCTGTCAAGGTACCCCTGCTTAAAACGGTTGTGATCGCCCCACAGATCCATCATTGTCCCAGGAGGTAACGGTAATTTAATCACTACAAAACCTTCATGATTCGGACCTAGTTCTTCGCCGTTCTCTCCAAATATCCGGATATCATATCCCGGAACAGCCTTTCCGGCAGACCCAGGATTAACAGGAAAATAATCCAGTCCCATCATGTCGGATATCATTGGCCAGCCCGACTCTGTCTGCCACCAATGGTCAATAGCCGGAACCGGAATGTGTTTGTTATACCATTCAAGGGTAGCCACATCACACCGTTCACCGGCCAAAAATTGCGTTCTCAGGCAGGACAAATCATACTGATTAATGAATTCTCCGTTCGGATCTTCCTTTTTAATGGCACGAATAGCTGTTGGAGCCGTGAACATAATACTCACCTTATGTTCGGAGATTACCCTCCAGAAAGTACTTGCATCAGGTGTCTTAATCGGTTTTCCTTCAAAAATTATCGTAGTGTTTCGGTTAATCAGCGGTCCATAAACAATATAACTATGACCTACCACCCAACCCATATCTGAGGCAGCCCAAAATACTTCATCTTGTTTTGCACCATAGATGTACTTCATTGAAAATTTCAATGCCGTAGCATAACCACCGGTATCCCTGACAATTCCCTTCGGTTTTCCCGTGGTTCCAGAAGTATAAAGGACATATAACGGATGGGTTGCGTGTACTGGAACACAAGGGGTTTCCTCTGAGCCGTAGACTACCGCATCATAATCGACATCGTATATTTTAAATGGAATTCTTGCTCCAAGTTTCCGGTTGAAAACAATTACTTTTTCAGGTTTATGTGAAGCTAATTCGATGGCTTCATCGACCAACGGCTTATAGGCGATTAACCGGTCAATCTCAATTCCGGAGGAGGCAGTCAGGATCAGTTTGGGTTTACAATCATCTATTCGCAAAGCCAGTTCGTGTGGAGCGAACCCCCCAAAAACTACAGAATGGGTCACCCCTATCCTTGCGCAAGCCAACATAGCAAAGGCTGCCTGCGGAATCATGGGCATATAAATCACCGCAGTATCTCCCTTTTCTAAACCTAATGAAAGCATTCCTCCAGCTAATTTAGCCACCTCAGTTTTTACTTCATTGTAAGAATATTTCAGTACAGTCTGAGTAACCGGAGAATCATAGATTATTGCCGTTTGTTCACCAAATCCATCCTGTATATGCTTATCAAGGGCTAAGTAACAAATATTCAATTCACCGTCTTTATACCAAAGCGGGTAGTCATTATCGTCTTTTGACAAAATATCAGAGGGCTTTTGGAACCATTCTATTTGATCTGCCTGTTCTGCCCAAAAGGTTTCGGGAGAATCAATACTCTCCCTGTAAAACTGTTCGTATTTTTTCATAGTACTTTTAGTTTGAAGACAAATCATAACCGAAAGGCCCGGATAAGTCGATCGTAATTTGGAAATTAGCAGTTCAAAGATACAATTTGACAGCAAATCACAGCCTAAAAAGTATAATTGATATTTTAAATCATTTATATTAACTTTGTTACAATTAACAGTCTGACCTTGCTTAATCTGATTGAGGTCGTGAAGCTATGGAAATAAGCAATTACAAACGATTCATTTTGGCCCTCTTCTTTTCGGTTCTTACGATCGTAGCTTTTCCTATGCAAATTTTCGTGAAGACATTAACCGGTCAAACGATAACACTCGAAGTAGAAGGATCTGATACTATCGATAGCATTAAGGCACAAATTCAGGATCGTATAGGAATTGCTACCGGCTCACAGCAACTGCTCTTTAAGGGTAATCCGCTTGAAGATGGTCGTACATTAGCGGATTATAATATTCAGAATGAGTCGACATTGCATTTAATATTAATAACATTTTCATGGACCGGATCCACCGGGATCAACTGGAACGACCCTCTGAATTGGAATCTTAATGCCATCCCCGATTCTTCATCCATTATCGTGATTCAAAATTCTGCCAATAATCCTGTTATTTCAGATCTTACAGTTGGATCATATGGTAGAATAACCATTGCTCCGGGTGCTGCACTAACTGTTACTGATTCGTTGATCAACAACGCTGTAGCCGGGTTGACGCTACAAAGCGATGCAACTGGAACGGGTTCACTGATTGTTGGAAACATATCAGGAACCGGAACTGTATCTGCCTGGCAGTGGATTACTACAGGAGCCTGGCATCTGATTTCATCACCTGTTTCTCAGACAGTAGCCAGCTTCCTGACAGAAAATAGCAACATCCCTACGAGTGATGCAAATCGCGGGATGATGGATTACGATCCGGTCAACAACCTATGGAACAGCTATTTCACTACCGGAGATTCAAATGGAAATATCGGTGCAGGGAAAGGATTCGGGTTGCGTGTTGATGTTACAGATGCCGCTGTTACTACTAACGGAATACTCCAGACTGGAATCATCACTGTGCCTGCCAGTGCAGGAAACTGGGACTGCATCGGAAACCCATATTCTTCGGCGATTGGAATCACATCCGGGTCAACCGCCACAAGCAATTTCTTAACAGAAAATGCTTCTAACTTTGATCCGGCATATGGAGCAATTTATGTCTGGGATAAGTCTGATACTTACAATGGTCTTTATGGCAATTATACGGCAGTTTCAAATGTAAATTCTGAAGGGCTTGACAACCTCCAGTCAGGACAAGCCTTTTTAGTCAAACGGGCCGCTACAGGGGGATCCGACTTTACCTTTACTACGGGCATGCAGCTTCATTCGCCGACAATTGCGCTTAAGTCCGCTGCCACAAGTTGGCCAACCATCAAGCTGACCGCCGCCGAAAATACTAAGACAGCATCAACCATCATCGCTTTCAACCCGGACATGACCAAGGGACTTGACATCACATACGATGCTGCATTGCTACGCGGAAGCAATGATGTTCAGCTTTATACCAGTTTAGTGGACGACCGTGTCAACAGTCTGCCATTTGCCATTCAGGCGCTGCCGGATAATCAATACGAGGGGATGATTATTCCTGTTGGGTTTGAATCAAAAATTGGTGGAGAGGTAATTTTCTCGGCTAAAACTCTAAATCTAAGTCAAGACTGTCAGGTAATCCTGGAAGACCGTCAAAAAGCAATTTTTACAAATCTGGCAACCTCGACCTATAAGGTTATAGTGGCTCCAAACACGATTGTGACAGACCGGTTTCGGCTTTATACGTCAACACCCAAAAATTCGAACTTAAGTATTCAATTACCGGATGATGGAGCACTGAAGGCTTATGCAGTCCATGATACCGAAATTCGCATTATTGGAGCGGTGAATCAGGGAGCTGTGGCTTCACTGTTCTCTTCAAATGGTCGTCAGATACTAATGCAGCGGCTCGACGAAGGAACACTCAACGTGATACCGACAAGCGGATTAAACACCGGAGTTTATTACCTTACCATTCGGGATTATGCAAATGCGCAATGCTTCAAACTATTGTTAATACATTAGTCTTTATATTCATCGGTCAGGGCATACCATCCAAAGATCAGTAACCCGGTAACGATCAATGGCAAAAGGATGAAAAATATTATAATGCCAAAGACCAGGTCCTCCTGTCTGCCGGAGGTTAATTTGCTTCCAAAGATTCCGATAAAATAGTACGAAACTGCCATAGCCAGAAGAATCCAGACAATTCCCAAATATTTTTTTAGCCTATTCATAATTTTAGGGGTTAGTCGTGTAGTGTGATTATTTTCCGATCGATATAAATCATCCCAATGATAAAGGAGACAGCGGCAATCCCAATCGGATACCATAATCCTTCGAGATAGAATTCAGGGTTTCCGGCACTTTTTGCAGTTGTCACGAAATAGGTGGAGATAGCCGGCAATAACCCTCCAAAGATGCCATTTCCAACATGATAGGGCAACGACATCGAGGTATACCGGATCTTCACAGGGAACATCTCTACAAGGAAGGCGGCAATCGGACCGTAGACCATGGTTACAAACAGCACCTGGACGAATACAAGTAATATCAGATACCATTTGACATCACCGGCAATATTTTTTAAAACAGTAATATTTGCCCTGGCGCCGGTACGGTTTTCGGAGGATAGGTTTGCTGTTTTTCCAGCTGAAAATTGCGCAGAAAATACAGCCTGAATCGTATCAACTTTTGCTGGAGTAGCCCCCTCCCTTAAATTATTTTTAAGCTTTACTTTATGGGAAACCAGGGCTCCTGAACCATCTTTGAGCTCATATTTTAACCAAATTTCATTCGTTGCATTTTTTCTGGTATCGTAGGATAACTCCTTTTCCAGATAGATGGTATCTGTTTTCGTATAATGAAACAGCGCTCCGCTGGAAAATAAGGTATCCGATTTTGTGACAATCAATATTTTTGCATTTCTAATTAACCGATCAGTTTTGCTCACCTCCGTTTGAACAGTCGCCAAAGGCGAACTAACAATCTTACTACCTTCAATCACTATTGGATTACCTCCGGATTTCATCGCCTTTGCATCGGTGAGGGTATACATCTGTCGATAGATTGGACGGTAAAGGAAAACAGCCAGTAAGAGTCCAGTCATCATAATCGCTTTACGGCCAACCTTATCACTTAACCAGCCAAAAACGACGAAGAATGGAGTTCCGATCAATAAGGAGATCCCTAATAAGGTGTCAACCTGCGAAGAATCAATATTCTGGACTGTTTTCATAAAGCTCATCGCATAAAACTGTCCGGTATACCAGACAACACCTTGTCCCATAGTTGCTCCAAACAGAGCCAATAAGACAAATTTAAGGTTGTACCGGTTATTAAAACTCTCTTTGATCGGATTTACGGAAGTCTTTCCCTCTGATTTAGCCTTTGCAAAAACAGGTGACTCCTGCATGTTTTTACGAATCACATAGGAGACAATTACCATAAAGATAGAGATCCAGAATGGAACTCTCCATCCCCACTCCTCAAATGCTTCTTTGGATAGAATCCCTTTGGTTAGCAAAATCACCATCAACGACACGAATAAGCCAGCGGTAGCTGTAGTTTGTATCCACGAAGTCCAATAACCTTTCTGATGTTTGGGGGCGTGTTCCGCGACATAGGTTGCGGCGCCACCATATTCACCTCCCAAAGCCAGACCCTGAAGTAATCTTAAGATCAATACCAGCAGCGGAGCCCAAAAACCAATGGTCTGATAGCTTGGGATACAACCAATCAGAAAGGTTGCCCCTCCCATGATTAAAAGGGTTACCATAAACGTGTACTTTCGGCCAATCAGGTCTCCGAGTCTTCCAAAGAAAAGGGCCCCGAATGGCCTGACCACAAAACCTGCTGCAAAGGTTGCCAAGGTAGAAAGGAAAGCCGCGGCAGGGTTGTCGGTCGGGAAAAATTTTGTGGATAATACGACGGCTAAACTTCCGAAGATATAGAAGTCATACCATTCTATCATCGTTCCCAGGGAGGATGCAGTGATTACCTTCCAAATCCCTTTGGTCGATTTACTACTCATAAATAGAATTATTGGTTAGTTAAATTCTTAATTATGTATTATACACACAAGTAGCAATAATGTTCTAAATTTCTTCAGAACTTTATTGCTCATTGTATATATTTAGGAGTATGTGAAAGGAATTCATTACCTGTCAGGGTGAAAGATTCTTCATCCCAACATTGATGACTAATGGTCAAAAAAGTGTGCCACCAGACCGGAACCTCTGTTTGTAGGATCAAAAGTATGCAATCCGAATTCATCGGAGAGTATTTTAAAGCTGGCAATTCCCCGAACTGAGTTCCCATTAAAATCAAGTCGCGGTGAGAAAGTTCCGATTCCAAGCTGCCGGTTTACGATACCCAGGATTCCGCCACCAACTCCGCTTTTGGCAGGTAAACCAACATCGTGCGCCCAGTTTCCCGAATAATCATACATTCCGCATGTAAACATCACGGAAAGTGTATTGCGAACAGCCGTCATATCAAATACCTGCTTCCCGGTAACGGGGTTTTGACCAAGATTGGCGAGGGTTGCACCAATCACCGCAAGGTCAGTGGCTGATACACTAATGGAGCATTGCCGGAAATAGAGATCCAGTGCGGCATCAACAGGTTCTTCTATCGCCTGGGTACTAAGCAGTAGATGGCCGATTGCCCTGTTTCGATGGCCGGTTGACAATTCCGAGCGATAGACCCCTTCATCAAGTTTAAGTTGTCGCCCTGCAGCCAGAGAAAACCGATCCAGAATATACTCATAAGCCTCACTGCCCAGGTGATCATATAATAATGCCGCAATAGTAATTGCCCCGGCATTGACCATCGGATTATAGGGACGCAGGGTTCGGGGATCGAATTCAATCGCATTAAACCGGTCACCGCTTGGTTCCACTCCGACCCGCTCTAAAACTGCTTTTTTCCCAAGCAACTCAAGGGCGATGCAGTAATTAATTGCTTTTGAAATTGACTGAATTGTAAAGGTTGTTTCTACATCTCCAATTGAAAAGAGTTTCCCGTTGTTGGTGGCAATCGAAATGCCAAAACTATCCGGGTCAACTTTAGCCAGCTCAGGAATGTAATCAGCCAGCGCTCCATCCTGATTTTCGATTAAAGTTTCATAAATATGACGCAGGACATGATTGATGTCCGAAGCTTTCATCGATGCAATCTCTAAATTATCCATTTTTACTCCCCTTCCCTGATAAAGTGATAAACACTGTTTGTTTCTGAATTAAACAGGCATCCCTCAAACATTGTTTTCAATTATTTACTATTTTTATTTATTGTGTGTTTTATAAGGGGGGCAATATAAATATTTTTGTATTTATTTCAACTGTGAAATCAATTCAATGGGGGTCTTATATAATTTATTTATTTTTGATGAGTTTTAGGCAAATTAATATTCCCCCCTACCATTAAATTACTGGGAACATTTGAAGGAATACTTTTGTCATAATTCTCATCATTGAGTGAATTAAGAAACTCCACAATCAGCGGGATATCCTTAAAATCAACATTTAATTTCCCGGTTAAAGGGTCGAGCTGTTCAGGTTTAATGGTGGAATTGGCGATCTTGCCTCCCGACAAATCCTCGTAAAACTCGAGCACATTTTCAAGTGTCTTTAATTTTCCGTTGTGCATATAAGGATAGGTTGACCTGAGATTACGTAACGAAGGTGTTCTAAATGCATACCGTTTTTCAAAACCATCGTCAGGAATCATAAGTTTCTCCTGGTCAGCCACCCCCATCACATGAGTCTTGAAATCCGAAAACATCGGACCGTTATGACATTTTGTACAGCCATCCTTCAGAAAAAGATTCAATCCGTCGAGTTCATTGCGCGAAAGGATTGACTGATTGCCCCGCATGTACTGGTCGAACCGCGAATTATTCCCAATAAGAGTCCGTTCATAGCTGGCAATCGCCTTCCCCAGATTCTCTTTTGTAATTGCATTTTCCACACCAAAAGCCTCCCTGAATAACTGCCGGTATGCTGCGATTTGCTTAAGACGACTTAACACCTTATCGAGTGCATCGCTTTGTTCATAGGTATGTCCCCGCATCTCTTCCAAAGCCTTGATCGGCTCAAGGGCCTGATTTTCGAGACTTTTCACCCTGAGATCCCAAAACATCGGGGCCTGTGAGCCCACGTTGGATTCCCCGTTCGTCAATCCGTTAAAAGCGGAGTTGACCACGGTCTGTGAATTTCGTTTTACAAACGGGATATCATTGGGTTGATTAAACGCTCTGGAGAGTCCAAGTCCGGAGCCGTTCACCCCAATAGAAATTTCAAGACTCTCGGCAAAACCATACTCAGGGTGATGGCATGTGGCACAGGCCACATCTTTATTCCCCGAGAGGATGGGATCGAAAAAGAGCAACTTTCCTAGCTCCCTCTTTTCTACTGAGATTGGATTATCATCCGGAACCGGCACCTTTAACGGTAGGGCTCCCAATACGGAGATTTCGTCGGAAACTGCCTTAACCTTTTTCTTAGCATTGGAGCCTGAATTACATGAGCTGATTAGGCCGGTAATAATAAATAGTAAAAGAAGGTTCTTAATCATTGGTTGTTCTTTAGTCTAATAATTCTAAAAACCGCTTTCTTTCTCTGTGTGACTTTGTGTCTGTCCTGTGTAACTCTGTGATATAAGTAGTTACACAGAGTTGCACTGAGGATTCACAAAGAGCCAAAGAGTTCTTAGACAGTCTTTACCCTATTCAACGGAATAAATCTACTTATTAACTGGTTTCCAACTATACACCCGTTTAAGGTTTGGCATCTGTTTGAGTTTTTCGAGACCTGCCCGAGTGATTTTAGTTTCATTCAGGTTAAGCGCCTCAAGATGGTTTAATCCCAAAAGCGCTTTGGTGATCTGATCGGTCAGCGGATTTTTTTCAAGCCTGAGTTTTTCCAGATTAGTCATCAGTGGTAAAAAATCAACATCAGTATCTGTTAACCCATTATTGGAAAGATTTAGCCAGATTACATTTTTTGCAATAGTTTTCAGATTACCGATTATCCGATTCATCTTATTTCCGGAACCTGCTGGAATTGTAATATCCAGCATAACAGGCTGATGAAGCATTATCCTGACATTTAATCCCTCATTTCGAAGAGAGTCAATAAGACCAGAATTAAATACTGAAGGAATGTCCGGATTAATTTTGTTTTCACTCTTCGTGATTACTTCGGTGTTTATGGAGGATTCCCCCAATTCCAGAAACTGAGCAGCAAAAGGTTTGATCTCATCGGCATCTTTCAGATCACCCATTTTGATCCCTTTCATGGCCATCCCCTTTTCGATCCACCATTTAATTAGTGAAGTTTCACCAGGTGTCAGAGGAGTTTTGCCATCGGCAGGCATATGTTTCTCGTTTGAGGGATCGAGGGTAATCCGTTTGTAGAGTTCACTCTTTTCAAGGCTTCCACCCACAACAGCTAAACCACTCTTACCTCCCTTCATCAATGCAACGAATGACTGAACCGACAATTCCCCCTTCAGCTTCCCATCACGGTGGCATTGTGCACACCTTTTGTTCAACAGTGGCTGAACAACATCTTCAAAGAGGAGCGCCTCCTCAACTTTTAGCGGTTTCTGGGGTGCTTTTTCACTGATCAGATCAAGCGAAAGATAATCACTCCCGTGAGTCAGACTTCCGCCAAGGTGACCGGTATAATTCACAAGGAAAAAAAGAATTACGTATGCAGCCGAAAAGAGGCGACGGTTTGCCTCAACTGTTTTTTTAAACGGAGGGGTGGTCAATAAAAACAACAATCCCGATACCACAGCAAGTGCAATGCCTGCGATCTTATGATCGGATAAGATCTGAGGATCGTAATCACCACCCAGCGACAACAGGTATCCGAAAACGGATGCCAGAGTCGCTGTTACGAAACCTAAAAACAAAGTAAATGGGACCGCCACTTTCAATTCCTTAAACCGGTTGAAATACGATACCAGTTCAAACAGAATTGCCAGCAACAGAAACCCAATCGGCAGATGAACGATCAGCGGATGGAGGTGACCCGTGAAAGTGGTGATATTCAGAAGCATATTTTTAAACCCTGGTTAGTTTTATCGGAGGAGTTTGGTTTGCATTCCACTGACAAACATAGAGATTTTTATCGTCATCGACGCAAACATCATGACAATGCTGAAACAGCTGACCCGGAGCCTGCAAGGTTTGCTGCAAAACATTTGATTTATAAACGGGGGCATTACCACCCGGATTGGAAACCACCTTATTATTCTGATCGAGGATCGTTACAAATCCACTTGCACCGCCAATCATTTTCCCTGCCTCATCCTTTGACCAGCAAACACCGGCGTAAAGATTGGAATCATTCAGCACCGGACGGCAAACGTACATCCCCGGCATATCGATACGATGGAGGAATTTACCATCCAGCGTAAACACCTTAAAGCAGTTCTCCTCCCTTGAGGTGACGATCAGCGTTGGATTCATCTTATCTCTTGAATCGATTGCAACACCATGCGCACAATGAAAATTCAGGTCAGGATTGGCGTTGTTATGCCCTCCGAAGTGGCGGATATACTCACCTTTGCTGTTATATTGAATCACATAATCAGAACCATAACCATCGGCTACATAAATATCTCCGTTGGGAGCAATCGCCGTTTCGGTGGGCATAAACTTTTCGGTATCCTTATAAATACCGATAGTCCGCGGATGACCGATCGTGAACATTATCCGTCCTGTTAAATCGGTTTTCACCACCTGCCCGGCTTGAGGAGTCCAGTTTCCCGAGCGGTCCTGGTACCAGCCACAATCCACGATGAGAAGAAAATCCTCGCCACCCTCCTTCGAAAGGGATAAGCCGTGTCCGCCAGGCCAGGCTGTTCCCCAGTTGTCGAGCAGTTTACCCGATTTATCAAAAATCAGGATATTATTGTGGATATTATCCCCCAGCATTATGAGGCGACCTTTACTGTCCTGCACCATCTCGTGGCAGTTGAAAACCGGATTGCTGTTGATGCTGATTTTGGCCCAACCTTTATCCACTTTGTATTTGAATTCGCCATGACCGATAAGCTGATCGGCAGGATCAGGTGTTCCGGGCAAAATTGAAAAACCTGCAGTGGGGATGGCCATTGCCACGGCAGATGCTACCGCTGAATTTTTAAGGAAATCTCGTCGTGTTGACATGTTTGTTAATGTTGAATGGTTAATTATTTAATTTTATGTTGAATATTTAAGAGAGAATATCCCTAACTACATTTCCCTGAACATCGGTAAGGCGGAAACGTCGCCCCTGGAATTTAAAGGTGAGCCGTTCGTGATCGACACCCATCAGGTGCATTAAGGTTGCCTGAAAATCATGTACATGAACGGGATTTTTCACAATATTATAGCTGAAATCGTCTGTTTCCCCATAACTGATACCCGGTTTAACTCCAGCCCCGGCCATCCACATCGTAAAGCAACGCGGGTGGTGATCGCGACCATAATCGTTTGTCTGAAGCTTCCCCTGTGAGTAGACCGTTCTACCAAACTCACCGCCCCAGATCACGAGCGTATCTTCGAGCAAGCCTCTTCTTTTGAGATCTTTGATCAAAGCGGCAGTCGCCTGATCGGTATCTTTACACTGTTTTTTTATCCCTGCAGGGAGTCCTCCGTGATGGTCCCACCCCTGATGGTAGAGTTGAACAAATTTCACATCCTTCTCGAGTAATTTACGGGCCAAAATGCAGTTTGCGGCATAGGTTCCCGAATCCCGGCTGTCGGGACCATATAGTTCAAAAACCTCATCCGGCTCTCCCGAAGTGTCCATCACCTCAGGCACAGAGGTCTGCATCCGGTATGCCATCTCATATTGAGAAATCCTGGCCTGAACCTCAGGATCTCCATACGGCTCATTTTGCATCGTATTTAATTTCGACAGGTAGTCAAGCATCTCTTTCCTGTCTTTGCCATCGTATCCTTCTGGATTATCAAGAAACAGAACAGGATCCTTACCCGCCCGGAACTGCACCCCCTGATGCTCAGAAGGGAGAAAACCATTCCCCCATAACCTCGAATATAACGGCTGATCCTTAACCGCATTTTTTGATACCAGTACAATAAAGGTTGGAAGGTTTTTATTATCCGAACCTAATCCATAGCTCACCCATGACCCAATGGATGGTCGCCCTGGTAATTGAGTACCTGTCTGAAAAAATGTAATCGCCGGGTCATGGTTGATCGCTTCAGAATGAATTGATTTAATAATGCATAAATCGTCAACCACCCGAGCGGTATGGGGAAGTAATTCGGAGATCCAGGTTTGTGATTCGCCATACTGACTGAATTTATATGCCGAAGGGACCACCGGGAAAATACTCTGGTTCGCACTCATGGCTGTCAACCGTTGCCCCTGTCTTACCGAATCAGGCAGCGACTGGCCGAACATACCGGCCAGTTTTGGCTTGTAGTCGAAAGTCTCGAATTGCGAAGGACCCCCACTCATAAAAAGATAAACCACCCGTTTTGCCTTGGGTGCAAAATGGGGTATGGCACGCAGAATCTCCTCCTCGAGGGTCACGGTAGCATGGTCGTTCGTTACTGCACCGGGAACTTTTCCTAAGACACGATTTCCGATCAATGAACCCAACGCCAGAGCACCCAGTCCCAAGGAGGTTTTGGTCAGAAAATTACGCCGGTCGAGCCTTTTGTTTAATTGGTCAAATTCCGGCGAATGTAACCTGAATGATTCGTGATGATTATCGCTCATGATTTATCGTTTGGTTAGGGTAGCGTCAGAATTTAAGATTACACTTGCAACAACAGCATTGGCAGCCACCATTGCAGGTTCAAGATTTTTATTCACTTCATATTGCCCCGCAGATAACCACCCTTTGGTCTTTTTGAAATCACCTCTGAATTTGCTGAGTTCGCTCACCTGAAGCCTCTTAAGCAATTCCAATTCCGGCCGGGCAGGTTCAACTCCCGTCAATTTTCGGTAGATTTCGGTGATACCCTTTCCCGTATCACTAATTTCGGAAATTTGTTCCCCCATCACCTTTGAAGCCTCAACAAAAGTTGGATCATTCAGCGTTACTAACGCCTGAAGTGGTGTATTTGTTTTTTGGCGACGAACGACACAGTAACTTCGTGAGGTGGCATCAAAAGTGGCCAGCGTCGGATTGGGAACCGATCGTTTGATCACCACATACAAACTGCGCCTGTAAACATCGTTTCCGGAATCTGCTTTATAGGTCGTGTTATTGATTTCCCATAACCCTCCCGGCTGATAAGGTTTAACACTCTTACCGCCGATTTTCTGATTCAGCAAGCCACTGGCCATTAAAGCGTTATCTCGAATCATCTCGGCCGAGAGCCTTAAAGAAGGTCCGTGTGACAATAACCGGTTCTCAGGATCTTTCGCCATAACTGCAGAACCGGCTTTCGAATCCTGACGATAGGTGGCTGACATCGCAAGGAGTTTGCATAATTTTTTGGTATCCCAGCCCGATTCCCGGAAGGTCACAGCAAGCCAATCGAGTAAATCGGGATGACTTGGAAGTTCACCCTGATTGCCAAAATCTTCCGAAGTTTTTACAAGACCTGTCCCAAAGAAATTTTGCCAGATGCGGTTAACTGCAACCCTTGCGGTAAGCGGATGATTGTCATTCGTGAGCCACAATGCAAGTCCGTAGCGGTTTTTAGGCAGATCTCTGGGGAAAGGGAGGATTGACTCCGGCGTATTGGGGAAAACTTCATCGCCAAAAGCATCGTAATTGCCCCGTTTCAGAATAAAGGTTTTGCGCGGTTTTGGCATATCCTGCATCACACTCAACTCAGGAATACCCGCAATTGAATCGGATAATAATGTCCGCATTTGCTGCAAATTTCTTTGTTCTGCCTGTATCTGAGGATCAACCACCGAACTATAATAATTATTCAAAGCCGTTAATTCGTCAGCAGATAATTGTTCAGGCAGTTTTCCGGTCAGGGAGGACCATGTGGATTGCCCGGCGATTATCTTTACCTCATAATCGGTCAGGGTACGGTTATAAACAAGGATGTCATCGACCTTTCCCCCCTTAAATCCGAGGCCGCGGTCCCAGGCACCAATCTGAAGTCCGGGCTGATCCTTTGAATTCATTATGATATCTTTCGACAGCTGGTCCATCGTGGTCTCAAGTTCGAGTTCTTTTCCGTCCTGATACAATTTTAAGCCGGATGCTTTGGATGAGCCGTCATAGGTCATCGTAAGCTGGATCCACTGATTACGTGGAACAGGTTGTTGTGTAACTCTTGAAATTGCATTTGAAGGTGCCGCATGCGACATATTTACCGATAACCGGTCGTCTTTCAGATAGAGATGATACCCCCGGAAATTATACAACCGTTCGGCTATG
>CAIXCY010000057.1 GCA_903918045.1 uncultured Bacteroidia bacterium | reverse complement strand
TCGATAGGGAGTCCGACAACAACAGCGATTTCTACGCCGGGAATAGACTGTAGTCCGCGGGCATGGTAATTGGAGATATATCCGGCGCCAATAAGGGCAATTTTTATAGTTTTCATTTGAAGTATAGTTGGGTTTAATTAATTTCTAACAGTTTATTATTAGCAAATTATGAAAAGTTCAATGACCTGGAAAAAATCCCGGAAGGGATTGGATATGGGTGGAAAAAAGTCAAGTTACAAAATCTGGTCCCGGACGGGACTAAATATCTGCCACTAAACTATTCTCTACCAATATTTTGTGCCAAAAGGCACATGGGTTTATTCCAAAAATTAATCTTTCAAAAATGGAAGTAAAAAGTATAAAAATAACTTCCCGTTTTTTGTGATCTGATTACAGGCTTTCCGCATTATCATAAACCTTCCGGATCGCTGCAGCCACAAGCTCCATATCGGCTGAAGTACCCATCAGGATTTTATGGTGAATGCAGGCAGACCCCTCGAAGTGAATCTTATCACAAACAGGGAGTTCAAATCTCGATGGATCAATGGCAGCCCAATATTCATCATTTAACTTATGACGTGAAGGTTTTGTCAACGGCTTATAAAGCGAGCAATTATTCAGTGGAGTATAACTGGCGGCTACTTCAATACCGAGTTCTGCGGTGAGGGCGGCCCTGAATTTTGCAACCGGTAACCCTTTAAATTCAGCCTGGTTATATCTGAACGAGAAATTGAAGTAAGACTCTTTTGTTTCGCGGGCATCTCTCCGCATCGGGATAATTCCGGGAATCGCTTTGATCAGTGAATTAAGATAGATTCCGTTTTCATCTCTTACCCTATTCTGTTCCGGCAATCTTTTCAGAGCCTCAACCAGAATAGCAGCCTGAAATTCAGTAATTCTGAAATTTCCTGACTGACAGAAATTTCCTGCATCAAAATAGACCCCTTCACCCTTATTCCCCTTCACAGAGGTTTCCGGTTCTGGCCTTCTTCCACAGTTGCGCAGTGCATCAAGTCTTTCGTAAAGTTCGAAATTATTTGTGGTCACTGTTCCCCCTTCGCCTGCTGTGAGAATTTTGGAAAGCTGAAAACTAAAGCTGCCAATATCGCCAATACTTCCCGCTTTTTGACCATTCCATTCGCCGCCATGTTTATGGGCGCAATCTTCAATTACGAAAAGATTGTGTTTTTTCGCAATACGGAGAACTTCATCCATGTCGGCGAAATTTCCATACAAATGCACCGGGATAATAGCTTTTGTACGGGGAGTTATAGCTTTTTCAATCTCTTTGGGGTCAATGCACCAGGTATCTTCGCAAACATCAACCAGGATTGGAGTTGCATTTACATCAATAATTGTAGCTGCAGTCGCCTGCCATGTTAATCCGGGAAGGATCACTTCGTCCCCTACACCAATGCCACAGGCTTCAAGAGCCATCTGCAATGTAACAGTGCCGTTGGCAGCCGAAACTGCGTACTTTACACCATTGAATTCGGCAAAGTTTTTATTGAATTCGGTCTCTTTCGGACCGTTATATGACCAGACACCACTGTTTAATACTTCAATCAACGCATTTTCTTCATTTTTATCCCATACCGGCCATTTTGGCCATGGATTCACTTTGGTGTCGCGAAGTGGTGAACCTCCAAGTACTGCTAATTTTGTCATGATAAATGGTATTAAATGATCTGTTTTAAGATTTTAAAATCTGCTTTATTATTAACCTTAATATTAGTTTTTGCTGAAAAGACTTTTCAGGCTGACGGTTTTGTTATTCACTAATGGTTTGGCCCAGAAACTGATACTCAGAATATAGCCTAATGTGACGAAGATAAACAACATCCCGACTTTAAGCGAGACGATGTCGCTGATGGCTCCGATTAACAACTGAACAATAGCCCCTCCTGCGATACCGGTCATTAAAATACCGGCAAATGAACCATGATGCTTGGCAACTGAATTTAACCCTAACGAAACAACTACCGGATACATTACCGACAGGAAGAATCCCGACATAGGGAAGGCCCACAAGGAAACTTCAGCACTTGCAGTTAAGCCGATCGCAACACAAATCATCGCAAGGATGGTAAACCATCTCAGGATTGGTTTACTGTCGTATAATTTCATCAGAATGAGACCTAAAATACCACCGATTGTCATTAATCCCCAGAAATAGGAAACGGCATCGGCGCCTGCCAGATCAGGATTGACATCATGGTAAACCTTCAGAAACTTCGACATCCAGTAGGAGATTCCTTGTTCCGAACCTACGTATGCAAAGACGCCAAGGAAATAAAGGATCACATATTTATTTTTAAATAACTCGAAGTAGCTCTCTCTGGATCCCACTTTTTCATCTTCCTGTAACTCCACCTTTGGAAATTTCACAAGGAATACTACGACACACATCAAAATTGCGATGAGGGCAAAAACCCAGTATACCGAAACCCAGGACATTGCTTTTGGAACAAGGGTTGTCATCAAACCAATCAACGGTTTATTCACATTCCCACCATCGATGTTAGTTACAAAGTAAGTATACATTTGGGGACTGATAAAGGAAGCCAGACCGAAAATCAATTGAGCCATTACAGAGAAAAAGGCATAATTAGTTTCTCCTCCCGAAACACGCAATAGTGGGTTAATGACAACCTGTAAGGCAGCCATACCTGCTCCGATCGTAAAGAGGGAGATGACAAAAACATTAAAACCAGGGAAAAGTGCAAAAACCAGCGCCCCTGTAAACGCAAACAGAAAAGCGAGCATCATCATTTTCTTTTCCCCATACTTTTCGAGCCAGAATCCGGCAGGAATGGACATGATTCCATAGGCAATAAAAAAGGCGAATGGAAGTAACCCGGCCATGGTTTCGGTCAGCGTAAAACTTTGGGATACTTTGTCATTGAGCGCTCCAAGAATGTTCGTGAGAAATGAAATCACAAAAAACACGAACATAATCAAAACGACTAAGAAATAATTTTTCTTCATTTAGCGAGAATTAATTGCAATTTTTAAAAATCAACGATGCAGCGCCCAAACAACCGGCACTATTCCCAAGGGTTGCCCCGACGACATCTGTAAACCGTGAACAATCAGGCATCACATAACTAAATGCAGACTTTTTGATCATGTCAATATAAAACTGGCCAGCTTCTGAAATTCCTCCTCCAATAATCACCTTTTGAGGCGAAAAAGTATTGATGAAACCGGCAATAGCATGCCCGAGGTAGTCAGTATGCTCCTGCATACATTCCACTGCAGCGACTTCACCTTCCTGAAATTTTTCTACAATATAATGTCCGTTGATCTCGCTTTCGTTTTTTCCTGAGCGCAGGGCATATTGACCGATCAGCGCATTTGTTGAAGCATAGGCTTCGAGACAACCTCTGCCGCCACAATTGCATGCGATACCTTTATGATCGATTGTCACATGTCCCATTTCAGTACCCCGGTTTTTATAACCGCCATAGAGCTTGCCATTAGCGATAATGGCGCCTCCGATGCCAGTACCAACAGTTAGAAATATCGCATCGGTACACCCTTTTGCTGCACCATAAACCGCCTCTCCCAGACCCATCACATTGGCATCATTATCTACCAAGACAGGTAATCCAAACTCCTGGGAATATCGCTCTGAGATATTTATCTTTTCCCATCCGTTGAGGTTGTCTGCACCACCATGAACTATTCCGCCATCCACGATGCCGGGAGATCCAAATCCAATACCGACGACTTTAACATTTAATTCACCGGCCTTCTGAATAACCAACCCGATGGCTTTGCTTACAGTGCTGAGAATATCGTCACGTTGGGCTTTCCCCCCAATCGAAAGTTTATCATCAAACAGAATATCCCCACTTTCAGAAACAAGGGCAAACTTCACAAAGGTTCCTCCCAAATCGATTCCTACTGCATATCTCATATATTCAACTCTTTATGTATATTATTTTATCTCTGCTTTTTCTACATTCCACGCTTTAACCTCCAAAACAGGTTTGCTGCCATCCGAATCTGAAAGGAAATAACTCGACTCATAAGTTCTCTCCTCACCAGGCAAGAGGGTTACATAATTATCATTCCAATAGACCGGTAAGATTGGCAAATGCGTCGATGGATTAAGAACATCCAGAAATAAAAAGAATGCAATCGATTTCGATGGGTTCTTTACTTTCAGGCTAATCTTTCCAAATTTCTCATCTTTACTAAACTTGTAATCGTAGCCTAATTTTATTTTAGGTAATTGATCCAAAGCGGTAAAGTCTGCAAACTGGCTGGTTGGAGTATAATAAGGCCACGACAGTTTTTTGTAGGCTTCGTAGTCCAGGATATCTTTCTTAACTGAAAGCCAATAAATGCTGTTGTCTACCTCCTTATTATCTTTGTCAAAGATCCTCAGATCGAGAAACCACACCGGAGTCAGGTTTTTAAGTTCCGGAAGCTTATAGATCAACTGAGAAATATTCGATTTGATATTACCCTTCCACTCACCGGCAAAGATCTCTTTGGAATTGAGATCAAATGCCCTGACTTTTACCGTAAGATCCTTCGCCTCTGCTAAATCCTCATTGGCAAGGTAGATATCATCGAAGCCATACCGGTAAATGGCATGAAGCGGAGTACACGCTTTCTTTACTCCATAAAAAGAGCCATTGGGTTGCAGGTATGTATCGTATAATTGCCAGATCATCTTAGGCCAGGCCGAGTTAAGCTGCCACTGTACCAAGCCCGTACTCTTAGGTTTATGGGCAATGAAAGCCTCAAACTGAGGACGCATAATTTCATAATTATTGACCTGCGCCTTGAAAGAAAACTCTTCAACACTTGAGGAATTTCCGTACCTGCTATTGATGGCGCTAATATCGCGATCGAGGGAAGTAAATTCATTCCTTCCGGTATGATACTCCCAGTATTTCTTGTCGATCGGCCATAAACTGCTTTCAGGAAGCATTTTCTTTAAAGAAGCAAGGGGAGGAATAGCCGCTCCCGGACAGGTCTCCGTGTTAAAACCCCAGGCGCCTCCAAGCTTGGTATCGGTAAACCAATACTGAGGTGGAGTCCAGGCATAAGGGCCCATCATTTTCATACCCGTGGCGCCACTGATCTCGCTCACCAGCGGAACTGCCGCGACGACATTATTGTCTTCTGTACCTGCACCTCCGGCAGAGGTCGAATAAGGTCTTGAGGGGTCGTATTTTTTGAAAAGCTCAACATATTTCATCTCCAGCTTTGGACACGGAAGTTTATCGCTCCCTAACATCCACAGGTAGATACTTGGATGGTTTCGTAACCACAACATCTGGTCTTTCCAGGATTCTGAGAGTAATGTGATATCCTCATCATTCACTGCACCTCCATATTTCTCATGGCACGTTTTCTTCAGATACTCCTCCCATTCCCAGATACAGTTATAGCCAATCATGATCAGGATGCCATATTCATCACAGAGGTCGAACAGGTTTTCATCTTTGCCCCAGAATCCCTCACAGCGAATACTGTTCAGGTTCATGTGACGGATATAACGCAGTTGGGCCTCCACCGATTTACGGGTATCCCTAAGGAAAATATCATCTGCCCATCCGCCACCTTTGACCAGGATGAATTTACCGTTAATTTCGAAGGTTCGGTTCTTCTCCTTGTTCAGGTAACTGCGCATTTCGCGGATCCCATATTTTTTATCAACCTGATCAAGAACCTTATTACCTGAAATAAACTCTGTTTTCAGATTATACATCTTTGCTTTACCCATGCCATTTGGCCACCACAACTCCACATTTTTAACTGATAACTGCGGAAACTCGTCCGCTGTAAACCGATAAGAGAGGGTATCTCCGGCTTTGACAGTCACTTTTTTCTCGACAACACCCAATTCATAATTTACCCGTAATACTCCTTCTACCGTTTGGGCTGAACTATTGACTATTTCAGCCTGAATAAACAGGTCGGCTGCACTTTTAGAGACATTATCCACTTTGGAGTAGACAAAGGGGCTTCTGATTTTTATCCCTTCATTAATTTCAAGAAATACCTCTCTGAAAATACCCATACTGCGATCCGAAGGAATTGGATTCCAGTCACAAAACCCCAATGAATATTCGCCATAGGCATATTGAGAAAGTTTTAAAGCCACTGTATTTTCACCGGCCTGTATAAATGGATTGATGTTAAAAGTAAACATCCGGTAAGTTCCGGCAAAGGTCTCTCTACCGACAACCTTTTTCCCGTTAATCCATAAATCAGAACGGTAGTTTACACCATTGAATCGAAGGGATACCCTCTTTTTCAGGTCTGCGTCATTCAGATTGAATGTCGTCCGGTACCACCAGGGTTGCTGAAACTGAAGGGTATCGACATTTTTCATGTTAATGCCAAAAGTGGGATCGGGTATAACCTTAAAGGTTGCAAGGCTTCCCAATACTGTTCCGGGAACCATCGCCTTGAACCACGATTTTGTGTCAAAGCCATTTTGAGAAATTAATTGTTCATCAACCTTATCCAATTTGTCTGCCGGTTGAATCTTCCAGTTGTCATTTAGCGTCTCAACCCTGGAACTACTAATTTTATCGGACTTTGTAAAGCCGCAGATGCATAAAAAGATAAACGGGATAAATAAAATTACGAACGCGGGAAGAAAAAGTTTTTTCATTCAGGAAAAATTAATTTTTTAATTGCCGAAGGAAATCTTCAACATACTATTTATCAGGCAACAACATTGTAATTATAGGTGCAATTCGCCCTTAATGAGTAGTTCTATAAATCGTCAAATCGGATTTTAAAGGATTGCCTGTAACAGTTTCAAAGAAAAACGATTAGAGGATAAATAACTTCATGTATTTTATTCAGTTTGCATTTTATTTTAACCCCAATTTCAATTTTCTTTAGGTTAGTC
>CAIXCY010000056.1 GCA_903918045.1 uncultured Bacteroidia bacterium | reverse complement strand
GTCTCTTCTTGTCTCTGGATGAGATCCCGGATTTTTGCATCATTAATCATTTGTCAGTGTTTTGGCCGAAAATTAATCAGACCAAACAACAGAAGAAAGATGTATCAGACCGGATGCTTACGCTCAACATTCGATCGCGGACGGTCCACGTTGTTGTTTTGTCTACCCGGGGTTGCACAATGCCGGTGAGAACAATAGGATAATGGGATTAATGTCCGGCATTGCTTACCCCGGGTTATTGGCTTCGCCGATCTTCGATTCAGATTCAATCCCTTCAGGATTTACAGGCATCCTTATTAGCCAGAAGCTCCTCCTCATTTGAGAACCGCATGCTGGCGGCGCCGGTTAATGCGGGTTTGATGGTAAAGCAATGGGTTCAGGTACCTTTAAATACCATCGTTCAAGCTCACCTTTGTATGGAAAGATGCGTGTTTTATAGTACTCTTTGCCGCCATCCCTGATTTTGTAAAAAATTGCATAACTAGACTCCAATTTTTTTTCCTGATTTTGAGAAGACTGGCTTTTTTTTTGAATTTTTCGCTTTTAGTTCATCCATTACTTTTCTGAAGTCTTTCAACTCGACATCTGTCCATGGCTTGGATTGAATTGTAAAATCAATATTTTTTGGTTCTTTTATTAGTCCCATTTTATTATTGTTTAAAATATTTTGTGATTAACCTTATTGCGGCATTAGTATCTATAAACATTCTGAGTTCCCGAAAATGAGTGGCATGAAGCGTTTCCTGATAATGTTTAATCAATGCAGTTTTTGAATCGAATGCGACGAAGCCCTGATATCCCTTTTCAAAAGAAACCTTACAAGCGAAAGCAATCAGGTTTCCAGGAACCCCCAAGTACACTTTATTTTTCCCCTTATTGAATTTGTAAGTTTATCAATCTCAATGTTCAAGGGCATATTTTCAGAGGTGTTTATATACCAAAGGTATAAAAAAATCTCTGAAAACCTGCTGTTATACAAAGCGTTTTTTTGCAATTTTAACGACAGCTTTTAGGCAGCGAACGAAATAATTTATATTCCATTTTTGTACCCGGGGCAATGATTTTTAAGCCGGTTAAGAAAAGGAAACGGAAATTAACCCAAAGGGATCGGTTTTTAGAATACCATTGCTCAAGCTCACCTTTGTATGGAAAGATGCGTGTTTTATAATACTCTTTGGGATCCATGCTTGATTCTGTGACTAACTGGTTACACCAAATCGCTCTGCGCCCACTCTTCCCTCAACCGTTTGCCCAGAATAGTAAAGATGATTATTTTAAGATCGAGGAAGAAATTTTGGTTTTTGACATATTCGTTGTTGATGCGCACCTTTTCGGGGTAGAGGATTTGATCGTTGAACCGGATAGGATCATCCTGATTGGCAAGCAGCTCCTCCTCGTTTGAGAACATCATACTGGCGGCGTTGGTTAATCCCGGTTTGATTATAAGCAATAGCCTATCCGATCCGGACTGTACTTTTTATCACCCCGGCGGGGTGTTCCGTGAATAACGCCGGGTGCAACCCGGTGTTGGAGATAACCGCAGTTTGGAAAGGCGGCGCGGTAGGGTGTTAATTGAAGATCCGTCAGGTTTTCGCCGCATGAGCAAAAGTTGAAAAGAGAATGTATGATCAACAGGTTTTTCGAATTGATATCGAAAGCCCGATTTAGCGCTTTTATGAGGTGAGGTGCCGTTCCGTCCGAAATTAGCGGTGTGCTTTGCTCAACATTCGATCGCGGACGGTCCACGTTGTTGATTTGTAACCCGGGGTTACGCAATGCCTGGGAGTATATTCCGATATTTGAATTAATATCCAGGCATTGCTTACCCGGGTTACAAAGATGTCACCCCTCTGGGGCTTTAAAGAATTGCCAGTGATTGGGATATTGCGGAGATCCCAATTTGACGCTTTGGATGAAGTGAGGTGCTATTCTGTCAGTTATTCATTGATTTTTTAATAATGAAATCTAAGTGAGTGAATTATTAAACGGTTTTCGTAAACTGCATAGACCAGTCTGTGTTCGTTTGTAATTCGACGACTCCAGCAACCACTTAGTTTATGTTTTAAAGGTTCAGGTTTCCCAATTCCTGAGTATGGCGTTTGGCAAATGGTTTTAAGTAAACGCTCAATACGCAACTGTATGGTTCTATTACCTGATTTCTTCCAAAAATCGAGGTCGTCAAGAGCATTATCTAAAAATTCTATTTCCACAAATCATCTATTGCTATTGTTTTCCCTTTTTCACCTCCTTTAGCCTGATTAAGACTATCAATTAATCGTGCCTTATTTGTCTTTGTAGAGAGAAGATATTCAGTTTCATCAAGAAATCGGATAGAATTTTCATTTTCGATGTCAGAGAGTGCTTTAAGCATTTTTAAAATATTCTTGCCAGTTTTGGTCTTTTCGTTTATTTGTATTGTAGTCATAATCCTGATTTTTGATAAAGATACACTCTTTCTAAACTATTTTATTCTAACTTGTCCTGATATTAGTTTACTTTTTCTGTAAACCTATTTCAAGACTGTCGTTTCGACTCCGCTCAACGACCCGTTCGCCCCACCTGCATGACTCGTCCTGATTTTTGTTTATATTGTGGGTCTAACCTGCATTTATTTATTCTAATTATGTCACCCTTTCAGGGTTCGGATAAGTTTAATCGTCTTGTTTTTGCTATAATCATGTTACCCCTTCGGGGTTTGTAACGATCAATTCAGCGGATGACGCATTCCATTGCTCAATTCATTCTTAATTCCTTCATTCCTTAAATCCTTCATTTTTTTGATTCGCCCCCTCGCACTTTCTCCCCCTCGCTACTCCACCTCACTCTGTGCCCACTCTTCCTTCAGCCTTTTCCCCAGAATAGTAAAGATGATTATTTTAAGATCGAGGTAGAAACTCTGGTTTTTGACATATTCGTTGTTGATGCGCACCTTTTCGGGGTAGAGGATTTGATCGTTGAATCGGATGGGATCATCCTGATTGGACAGCAGCTCCTCCTCGTTTGAGAACATCATACTGGTGGCGTTGGTTAATCCCGGTTTGAGGGAGAGTAGCAAACGGTCAGCGCCTTTTAACTGATCTTTATGAGACTTAGGGTATGGGACAGAAAAGGCTCATATCCCAGATAATGATATGGATGAGCTACGGCAGTTCGATGATTCTTGTTTATTAAGCAACTAAATCTGCATTAATGTGCAATACATAGCCTAGTTTAGTCATATATTCATTGCAGTCTTCCCAGAACAAACCAAATG
>CAIXCY010000055.1 GCA_903918045.1 uncultured Bacteroidia bacterium | reverse complement strand
ATATTCTCAACCAGGTCATGGTGCGGAATGTATTCATATACAAAATAATAAAGCCGGGGGACATACCTGTTATAGATGACCTTGAAGGCTGCTTCATCGCCTTTACTTATTCTTTCAAATAAATATTTTTCATCTTCAATCATCTAAATGGTAGTGTTTGGAGAAGCAAAACTACTAAATATCCTTCAATAGCTTCTTTGGCCATATCAATGGCATGGTTGATATTATCGCCATATGTGATGCAGCCTGGGAGGGCTGGTACTACAACCGTATATCCCCCTTCCGGCTCCTGAGTTAATATTAAACGATATGCAGGCATATTACAAATATTTAAGGCGTTAAAACTGCTTATAAAGTTTTTGCTCATTCAGAAAGGATAGACAACATCGGCATGAAAATGCATTACAAATATAGCATTAAAAACCCTTTTAATCAACCTCCATAGAATTGCCGCGACAGATTGGTTGTGTTGCGTTTTTAATCCAAATATGTAATGCAAACCTAAACTAAATAGACAGATGCGTTTTTTTTATATTTTTGTAAAATAGATACAAACATTTAAACAATAGTAGTGAAAAATGCATTATTTAACCTGTTTACACCTCTCTTGTACTCCTTATTCTGTAACTAATTGATTATCCATATTGATAAGATTTGTAAATCAAACAAATAATATGATAAAATATAAACGAGTCTTACTAAAACTCTCCGGAGAATCTCTCATGGGAGAGCAGCAATATGGTATTGATCCGGTCAGGTTATCAGACTATGCCACTCAAATTAAAGAGGCAGCGGATCTGGGTGTTCAGATTGGAATCGTGATTGGCGGCGGGAATATCTTCAGGGGGCTTTCCGGGGCTTCCAAGGGATTTGACCGGGTCAAGGGTGATCAGATGGGGATGCTCGCAACGGTTATCAATAGCCTGGCGCTTCACTCAGCGCTTACCGTCGCCGGGGTAAAATCAAGGGTTCTGACCGCTATCCGAATGGAGCCAATTGGTGAGTTCTATTCTAAGGATAAAGCGATAGAGACGCTTGAGAACGGTGAAGTAGCCATCTTCTCAGCAGGAACAGGAAATCCATATTTCACAACAGACACCGGCTCTTCCTTACGCGGTATTGAGATCGAAGCGGATGCTATGCTCAAAGGGACAAGAGTTGATGGTATTTATACGGCAGACCCCCTTAAGGACCCGAATGCCACTAAATTTGCCGAGATCACATTCGATGAAATCTACAACCGCGGATTGAAAATTATGGATCTTACCGCCACCACCATGTGTAAGGAGAACAATCTGCCTATCGTTGTCTTTGATATGGACACTGTAGGCAACCTGATCCGGGTCCTGAAGGGAGAACCGATCGGGACAGTGGTTCATAACTGACAATGAAGGGAGGCTGGCTATTAGTGGCTGGCAGCCGGATCTCGCTTATTTCAATAATGATTTTGTTTCAAAATGTAATTTGGGACGATGAAATTCCGACTAATGCGATTCAAACCAGTTGCCAGTTGCAAAACGCCAGAAGCTGTTTCTTCAATAAATTCCGGTTAATTTTGACAGAAACCGTTCTCTGCAATTTTATTTTTATCGTACCTTTGTCCTAAACAATAAGTTTTAATTTATTCGCCATATGAACGACGAAATACAAATGCTCATTGATGACTCCACCGAAAGGATGGAACACGCTATCGCACATCTTGACCATGAACTTGCGCATAT
>CAIXCY010000054.1 GCA_903918045.1 uncultured Bacteroidia bacterium | reverse complement strand
TACGATTCTGAAGATAAATTTGAACCACTTGTGAAGGGAGATCTATCGGTTGGAATACCCGCTTTCCATATAACCCGGAAGGTTGCCAATCAGATACTTGAATCCACAAAACAGACAATTGAAGATCTGGAGAAGAAACTTAATGAGCGCCGTAAGCCCCAAAGTGCCTTAACTGCTGAACTTGTAGCCGGACAGTCAGATGTCATTCAAACAACCGTTCCTACGCGTAATGTTGTGATGCAAATTCAGGCAAAGGATCCATCGCTAAAAAATGAATACGTTATCATCGGAGCTCACTTTGATCACCTGGGCATGGGAGGTGTAGGCTCAGGAAGTCGGGTTCCCGATACCCTTGGTGTCCACCACGGTGCAGACGATAATGCTTCCGGTGTAGCAATGATTCTGGAATTGGCTCATAAATTGGCCGCATCATCCAAAAACCTAAAACGAAGTATTGCAGTTATCGCATTTTCAGGCGAAGAAGAGGGACTGCTGGGATCAAAATGGTTTGTTGACAGTTCAAAATTTGATTTTAAGAAGGTCAATGCGATGGTTAATCTGGATATGGTTGGCCGCCTAAACGAAAGTTCCACAATCCAGATAGGTGGAGTAGGAACCGCAGAACTATTTAAAAAAATGATCTATGCCGCTTCTGATACCACCATACTCAAGTTTATTCTGGCAGACGAAGGGTATGGCCCTTCCGATCATGCCTCATTTTACGGGAAAAATATTCCTGTCCTTTTTATCTCTTCAGGAGCTCATCTGGATTACCATACTCCTGCAGACAGCTGGGATAAAATCAACTATGAAGGGATGGTGAAAATATCCGATCTTTCTTACCGCCTTATTTTAGATCTTGCAAATGACCCCAAACTTGTCTTCAAAGAAGCAGGACCAAAAACAGGATCCTCGGGACGTGCCCGCAGAAAAGGAATTACCCTTGGAATCATGCCAGACTTTGCAGGAAATATTAAAAATGGCCTGCGTGCCGATTTAGTTTCCCCAGGAAAACCTGCAGCCCTTGGTGGAATGCAAAAAGGAGATATTATTACCTTTATCAATGGCAAACCGGTAAACAATATTCAGGATTATATGTTCCGTTTAAATCAGCTTAAACGTGGCGAAACAATCAGCGTTGAAGTACTTAGGGGTGTTCAGAAAGTCGTACTGGTAATTCAACTTTAATCCTACGGCGGACTTTAACACTCATTTTACAGCAATTAGAAATAATCTATATTATTCATATTAAATTAGCTACAAAATATTAATTAAATTATGATGCAACACCATAACCACTTTCTGTCACTAAATCTCCAATTACCGCCTGCACCGGAGCCAAAAGGAGTTTATACCCCGCTTCTGCAGGTTGGCAATCTCATCTACGTTTCAGGGCATTTACCTGTAAATTATGACGGAACCCTTCATCGTGGAAAAATTGGTCAGGATATCGATCAGGAGGCAGGGAAACTGGCCGCCAGACAGGTTGGATTAACAATCTTATCAACATTGATTTCAAATCTGGGTTCCCTTGACCGGATTAAGCGGGTAATCAAAGTTTTTGGAATGGTAAATGCCACCACAGATTTTGAGAAACAACCCTATATTATAAACGGATGTAGTGAATTATTTGTTGAAATATTTGGCAGGGAGTTTGGTATCGGTGTTCGTAGCGCTGTTGGTGTTGGAAGTTTACCGGAAAAGGTTCCCGTGGAAATCGAGGCAATCTTCGAATTAAGCGAAGATTGATCTATATGTGCTTTCAGGTTGTCTTAAAAATTAATTTTTTGAAACAATTTATTTTTAAGACAACCTCTCACGAAGCAAAATTAATATGTTATTCCCTGATGTGATGAGGTAAGTTGTCAGGAATAAGAAAGGAAATTTCAATCATTCCACGATAAATACCCTGTTCAAAAAGAGGTGACTGATGGATGATTTTTTTAATACCATTCTTCTCAATGGTATATGTATTTGTTCCCTGTGATTTTAATAAACCGCCCAATTTTGTACGTGAAGGTTCTGGATGGCAATCAAGCAGATTTGTCCCAATCAGATCACTCCCTCCGTATTTTAAAAACTGCCTTTGCGAAGTAAGGTTCATAAAGGTAATTATCCCATCAGGGTCGCAAATAGTAACTGCACCCTCAAAATCTTCATACCAGGAGTTCATGACTCCGCACTCTTTTTTCGATAACACCTCACCCAATCAATTTCAAAATGATGTGGAAGTGGGGTATTATGTGGTTTATGAATGCTCCCAATGAAATTAAGGAACATCTCTTCTCTTTTCCCGCTATATTGTTCGCGGTGAACCTCAAAATTATTAATCTTCCAAACCAGGGAATTACCAAAAACTTCGAGCCGAAAGATATGATAATCACTAAAATTTAACCCTTTTATCTGAACCAGTTTGTTTACACCTCCATTTCCTGGTTGTTCAATAATCCCAAGACCGACACGATTGGATCCACTTCTGAAAATATCAAACTGAGGAAATGGGTGACTGCCGGTAAGGGAGAAGGCACTTGTTATAGCCCCATCAGCCTGAAATTTAACCTTAGCCTCCACAATACCATCCCTGAACTTGAATTTACTACCTGAATTCAACATTGCAGAGGTGTACTCAAATTCTTTTGGCAACAGACCAAACGAAGGATCCCAAACTTTTCCGGCTGACTTCTCGGCCTTAGTCACAATCGAGAGAACCTGATTTTTAATCTCAATGTTGGCTAATCCTTTATAAGCCTGCAATTCTGAAGCTTGTGAAAAACTAAACCCTGCAATTTTTGATCCCCAAAAATTTTCAGGTTCCCAAATAGTTGATGAAAGATCTGGAACCAAAAAATTCTCATCAAGTAAAATCTCCCACTGATCAAAGAACAAAAGTTCTGACCTTTTTTTAAGCTGATGGTATGAAACAATCAGCGCACTATTTTCCAATTCCTTAAATTCAATTTCAAACTTATATTCAGAGGTTAATTCATACCTCTTTTTATTCCTAAGAAAATCGACCCGTTGCTTAAACTCCGGATCATTAACTATTAATCTTAACTCCTGTAACCGTCCTAAAGCAGCGGATATACTAATTTCCTTAAAATTGGCATAATGCGACGAATTGAAGCATTTCAGGTAAAAAAGGATTTCATCACTTTTCGACAATTTTGAAAATTCGATAAATAACGGATAATCGGGGGTCGTACTATACCGATTTTTATTTCTCAAAAAATCTTCCTGTTCAAGAAAATGGGGGTCATTTACCTCTTTTTTAAGTTCTTCAATCCGTGATTGCAGATTTTGCTTTTCCACAACCAAAAGATTTTTATATGCAGAGGAATTCAGAAATCGTCGGTAAGCTTTTACCTTTAAATCCTCCTCTTCAAGATTTGACAATTCCCCTTTAACTACAGCATCATGTTTCAGAAAAGCCTGATATTCCTCTGAAGAAATTGTAGCATAATACCTCTTTAAACGTCCACTCTTCTCCAGTGATAAATACTCTTTTCTCAATAAATATTCGGGAGAACCCTTGTAAAGAAGAGCATTTGTCTCCTTTTGGCGATGGACAAAATCCGGAGAATGAACAATCTTTTCAAGTTCATGATACCTTTGAAGGTCTGAACTCTTGGATATCAAATTAAACCTCTCAAATTCAGATGATTGAATAAACTTAAAATACCTTTTGATGGGGTTTAACTTCTCAAGAGTATCCAGTTCGTTCAATAAATGGTATTCATCGCTCCCTTTGAAGTTCAGGTTGTTTATATCTTTTTTCTTTGATTGAAAATCAGCAGAATGAATCAGAATTCGTAGTTCATTGTATCGTGCCAGCTCTTCAGATTCCTCAATCAGGCGCAACTTATCCCTCATCTTATAAAGTTCAGCCCAAGCCAAATCAATCTTTTGAGCATTAGGAATTAATCCGAGAAAATAACGTAACCGAAATGAAATTGACATACAATAAGTTTTAATCTAAACTATACAAAATTAGCTATAATGCCTGAATAAGTGGATAAAAGTGAAGAAATAATGATGGGGAAATGCCATTCCCTAAAAATAACGTACTATTTTAAGGCTAAACGAATGTATACAATTGAAAAAGTCTAATTTTGAGACTCTGGTTATAAAACTTATAAATGAATTTACCTGAAATATTTTCCCAAAGGATGCTGAGGATGCTGGGTTCGGAATATGAATCCTTTCAAAAATCTTTTGATAATTCTATTGCTACATCAATCCGGCTAAATTTTTCAAAATATAAGGAAAAGCCCAAATTAAAACCTGTTGATTATTGTAATACAGGATATTACTTATCTGAACGGCCTATATTTACAATTGACCCATTCATCCATTCCGGAGTTTACTATGTTCAGGAATCCAGCTCGATGTTTTTGGAACAGGTTGTAATCCAGTCCAATTTTCCAGCAGGTTGCAGGGTTCTCGATTTATGTGCTTCACCAGGCGGCAAATCAACTCACCTGGCATCCTTGCTACCAAAAGATAGTCTTTTGGTCAGTAATGATGTTATCAGGGCAAGGAGCCAAATCTTATCAGAAAATCTAAAGAAGTGGGGAAATGCCAATGTCGTTGTAACCAACAACGACCCACATGATTTTCAACGGTTACCCGATTTTTTTGATCTCATTGTCGTTGATGCCCCCTGTTCCGGAGAGGGACTCTTCAGACGTGATCCAAATGCTATCCTGGAATGGTCACCTGAAAATGCCGAACTTTGTTCACAGCGCCAGAAAAGAATTCTGGCAGATGTATGGCCATCTTTAAAAGAGGGAGGAATTCTTATTTACAGCACCTGCACTTTTAATCCGTCGGAGAATGAGGAAAATATAAAGTGGCTCAATGAGTTTGCAGATATAGAACCAATACACTTAACTGTTGAAAATCAATGGGGAATTACAATTACAGGAGCTGGCAATTTCCCATGCCATCGGTTTTATCCTCATAAAACAACTGGGGAAGGCTTTTTTATGGCAGTCGTTCGAAAGCGTGGGACAAACGCTCATTCCAACCAACGAAAAATCAAGGATAATCCATTGCTCGCCACCAAAGGGGAAAAAGAATCTGCCAAATCGTTATTGGCCGATGAAAATCTTGATATTTTGAGATTTGAAGATTCTTTACTCGCTTTTCCTGCAGCACATATCTCGGGTTTAAGCCAAATAAAAAACAACCTTCGAATTCTCCATGCGGGGGTTAAAATTGGAGAACTAAAGCAAAAGGATTTGCTCCCTGCCCATGAATTGGCATTATCCCCCATTTTAAATCGTCACGCCTTTCCTGAAATAAAACTAACTATTGAAGAGGCTCTTACCTTTTTAAAACGGGATGACATCACACCCATTTCGAATAATAAAGGATGGAACCTGGTAACTTACAGAAATATCCCACTGGGTTGGGTGAAAAATCTAGGTAACCGTTTTAACAGCGCCTTTCCAAAAGAGTGGCGGATAAGAATGGCAATTACTGAGTTCAGGGATAAAAGGTTGAATGAAGAATTGGCGAAGTTTCCGCTTCAATAATTAGCTCTTGACTGGCCGATCTTCTCCGGTTCGGGGCGACAAAACTTAAAGCAAGCTTTTACCAGTGAACCAGTACATTCTGCAGATAGCTATCCCACCATTTTTTTGTTCCTGTTCATTCGATGTTGTCCCCATCCGATGATGACAACACCAATCATCGCAATTACACCTCCGGCAAACTGGTGCAGCATCGGTATCGTTCCAAAATATAGAAATGCAATTGGGATAATAATAATTCCTTTGGTCGATTGAATGATTGTCCCCCTCGAAACTTCAATATATTGATACGCTTTATAGACCAATAAAATAGCCAAAACGGGGTCAAGAATTGCTGCAATTATTGTATTTCCCAGTGCTTGTGGAGTAATAATAAAGGGGATTCCGGCAGTTATAACCCAAATAGTAAAAAAAATAAGCAGCCAAAAAGTACGGTTAAAACTCAGAATTTCAGGTGAGAGATTGTTGACCTTTGCTCGTACAATTACAGTTGCAATAGCTGCACCCAGACAATTCAAAACAACAATGCCAACCCCTGGAATAAAAAAATTTTCCGTGGTTAAACTGCCCGAATAGCTTGTCAGAATAGCTCCTGAAAAGACAACAAAAATTCCAAAACTCTCGATCAGTGAAAACCGTTCCTTCAAAAATATAATCCCAAGGATTGTGGCAAAAAGAGGAAACAGGTTTCCAAGAAAGCCGGCCACCGCAGGCTCAGGAATTACTTTAACTGCAGCATAAAAAGTGAAAACCGTAAATATTTCCAGAAAGCCAAGTGTGGGAAAAATCCACCAGATTGTCCGGGGAGTAGCTGCTAACTTTCCAATTCCGCCTTTAAAAAACAGAATAACAAGGTTAATCACAAAGCCCACAGAACACATCACAAACAGAAACAGCGGTAGGGAGATCTCATTCAAGGCTGCCTTACTAAATACATATACATTACTAAAGGCAAGGGTAGCCAAAATGGTAAATAAATAACCTTTTGCAATCTCTTTCTTCACCTAAATTTCTTTTGATTATATTTTATTCGGAAACATTAAGACTAAATCCTGCCTTTAATTCCTGCCGCTAAATTAACATTCATTTTGGGGAACCGGAATGGATTAAAATATTATACAAAAAAAGAGACGTACACCAGCACGTCTCTTAAATTACAAGATTAATTCAACCTATTTCTTCTCAGTTTTTGTTGCTTCTTTTTTCATCTTGCCATCTTTATGGATGTGTTTGACCGCTGGTTTTGCCTTTTCTGCTGGCTTGGCATTTTTTGCAGGTTTAACACCAACCTTTTCAGTCTTAACAGAGGCTTTTTTTACCTCTTTCTTTGTGTCCTGTGCACTTACAGATATCAAACCCAAAACAAATACAAAACTTAACAGGATAACTAATTTTTTCATATCTTCAATTTTAAATGGTTTATGCTTCAAAATTACAGAGCTAAAAATGAAGAAATCATGAAGAATTAAAGTACCGATTCTTGATTAACATTTTTTAGGAAATGGAGCTATAAATTAAGATATCAGAAAGTTATACAAACTAAATTAGAATACTTCATTTACTTATCGTTAAATATTATTAGTTTTATACTTTTAAATCATATTCCAATGACAAGCTGCGAACAACTCTACCAGCAGAGGCTGTCTCGGTACCTTACAGCAATGCGAAATGAAAAACCAGATCAGATACCTATTCGGCCATTTGTGGCTGAATTCACTGCTAAATATGCAGGGATGACCTGTCAGGATGTTGTGCATGATTATAACCGGGCTTTCGAGGCTGCCCGCAAATGTGCTGCAGGATATGACTGGGACGCTGTGGTTTCAAACATGGTATACGTATGGACCGGGCTGACTCAGGCCATCGGCTTAACATATTACGGTATTCCCGGCATTGACGTCCCTGCTGAAAATGGTTTTCAATACCGCGAGCCGGAAGAAGAGAAATCCTTTATGAAAGCAGATGAATACGATGAGTTGATTGATGACCCAACAGCCTTTCTTTATAATAAATGGTTGCCGCGCGTATCTGATGACATTAGTCCGATGGGAACAACAACGAGCTACCGGAATAACCTCGCCCTTGTAAAAGGGGGAATGGCCATGCTCAATTATTTTAATGCCTACGGCCCGCATGTTGAGAAATTAAGATTTGAAAGCGGAACAGTCTCCGCAATTGCAGGCATATTCAAGGCTCCTTTTGACATTTTGGGGGATAAGCTTCGTGGATACATCGGTTTAACAATGGATATGATCACCCAACCAGAAAAAGTCCGAAAGGCATGTGATGCACTGATGCCCCACCTATACAATGTCGCATTGAATTCCTCGGATCCAAATCATCAGGTTCCAATCGGATACTGGATGCACCGCGGCTGCATTCCGTTTATATCAAAAGGTGAATTTGAATCACACTATTGGCCTACCGTAAGGCCTATCATTGAAGAACTTTGGAAAAACGGCCATCAGACCCTTTTTTATGCCGAAGGTAACTGGGACCACCATCTTCAAAGTTTCACCGAATTACCCGATAAGAGTATCGTCTACCATGTCGATAGTGGCGATATTTTTAAAACAAACAGGATAATCGGAGAAAAGTTTTGTCTTAGTGGCGGAATACCGAATACCCTTCTTTCATTCGGAAAGCCGGCCGAGATCCGTTCCCGGTGTAAAAGGGTTATCGATGAAGTGGCACGTGATGGTGGTTATATAATGGATGCGAGTGCTATTATTCAGAATGACGCGACTATTGAAAATATGCAGATACTTACTGATTTCACAAGAGAATATGGGGTTTACTCAGAGAGTCCGGCCACACTGTTGGAAATCAACGACCGGAATATTCCCCAACCCGGAACAGTTTTCGGACCGGATTATGGGATGGATAATCATATGAAATCAAGGGTGAAACCAGGGTTATGCATTCCTTGGGAAGAAAAGCGAAAAGAAATTCCTTCAATAACAGGTAACGAACCATTAGTAAAGCAAGTCTGGGAAGATATTGATTCATTTGGCAATATGTTTATCTGGCAATGCCTTCTCTCGTTTTAGCAGATAGGAATGATTAAGAAGACCCCTGGAGTTTATACTGCCCAGGGGGCTTCTTAATCATTAAATACTTCACCAATATTTAAAGTTCCCTAACCCAGATATTCCGATAGTTAACAACACAACCATGATCCTGTAATCGAATTCCACCCTTTAACTGATTATAGATTTTTTCATCACTTGTGCATCCGTAAATTATAGCATTGTTCTGAATCAGAATGCCATTCATTAGAATCGTAACTCTTGGATTAGTCCGGTAAGTATTATCAGCATTAAAAGTGGGGGCAGTGAAGATGATATCATAGGCGTTCCAACCACCTGGTTTTTGGAGCGGATTCACTAAGGGTGGATGCTGTCTGTAAATTGATCCTGCCTGACCGTTAACATAGGTTTTATTCTCATTATTATAGGTTTCAAGAACCTGAATTTCATATAGACCTTGTAAAAAAATGCCGCTATTTCCACGCATCTGACCTTCTCCGGTTATATCTGCAGGGTGCATAAACTCGATATGCAGCTGAAAATCACCAAATTCTTTTTTCGTTGCTATATCACCAGTCCCTTTTGTAACAGTGAACATCCCATCATGAACTGCCCATTTTGGCTCACCATTTTTACTGCTCCACTCCGATAAATCCTTACCATCAAACAGAATAACCGCATCAGATGGAACCGTAACCCCATTGTCAGCGGTTGTCAATCCGGGTGATACAACCTTGGGTTGCGGGCTGTCGTAAGTGTTCAGAATGGGAACCTGTGCAAAACACAAGGAACTAATTAAAAGTGAAAAGAATAGGACAAGTGAGAGACAAATTGATTTCATGATTAAATTGTTTTAAGTAATTGTTTATAAGACAAATGAATTGGGAACGATTTTGAGAACCGATAAGCCATAAAACCATATCATATAAAAAAGCTTTATTACACAACAAAGCTAAAAAAGAATAGGACTCCAATGAGTTTTTATCCAAGTAATTTATTGGATAACCCATAAATAAGCGGATCTTGATTTACATTATTATCGATTTAAGTTACGCCTGTCATAAAACAAGGTACATCTATTGGTGATATGGCTACACCTAGTGTATTTTACAAAATAAATGATATAAGTATGCAATATTCCAGCTAATTAAATTTAGATTTGGAACAATAAAATCAATATTTACAATATTCGGCCAGGGTTTTAATTCAGACTAATTTCAAAATGGGTTAACTATTCAGACCTTCTCACCTATTTTTTTTGAAAGGCTTGATCTTCCCGATTTAAAATCAGTGAAATTCTGAAAAGCTTTTAAAGAAATAACATAATCCTAATAACATGAAAAACCTATTTTAAACTTTTTGAGGATTATCAACAACTAAAATTAAAACCCTCAATTCCAGACGCTTTTCCAAATTGAGCAAAAACCAACCATTATGAAAAACCTGACACTTACTATATTCCTGCTATTATCGTCGAATATTATCATTAAAGCTTCTGATATTATTATGTCTTCTTCCGGAAATTATACCGTATGTGCCGGAAATTTTTATGATGCAGGAGGCCTAACAAATGATTACCCAAATAATCAAAATGTTACGGTTACACTTTATCCCGCAACGGCCGGAGCAAAACTTAGTGTCACGTTCGACTCTTTTCGAACAGCTGTTTTATATTACGACCAAACTACTTTCACCTCAAATAATAACGATATCCTTTTTATATATAATGGAAACAGCGTTAACTCCCCTCAGATTGGAGCTATGCAGGGGATCGGTTACGGACCAGTCACCTCAACTGCAGCCGACGGGAGTCTTACCTTTAGGTTTGTTTCACATGCCTATAACAATACTTCTGGTGAAAAGGCAGGTTGGTCTGCCACAATATCCTGCAGTTCAACGCCCCCTAATGATATTACAATGATCGGGGGAGCGATTACCACTTGTGGAGGGAAATTTTATGATGCAGGAGGGCCAAACAGCGATTATATGAATAACCAAAATACAACCTTAACCCTTTATCCTGCAACTGCCGGGGCAAAACTTAGCATAAATTTCGACTCTTTTCGTACAGCCGTTTTATACTATGACCAATCTAATTTCACCTCAAATAATAACGATATCCTCTATATTTATAACGGAAACAGTGTGAACGCACCTCAGATCGGGGCTATGCAGGGGATTGGTTACGGAACAGTCACCTCAACGGCAGCTGACGGTAGTCTCACCTTTAAGTTTGTTTCACATGCCTATGTTAACACTTCAGGTGAAAAGGCAGGTTGGTCTGCAACAATATCCTGCAGTTCCTCAGCCTCTAATGATATTACAATGATCGGTGGAGCAATTACAACTGGCGGGGGGAAATTTTACGATGCCGGAGGACCGAATAGTGATTATATGAATAACCAAAATACAACTTTAACACTTTATCCTGCAACTGCCGGGGCAAAACTAAGTGTAAACTTCGACTCTTTTCGTACTGCCATATTATACTATGACCAATCTAATTTCACCTCAAATAATAACGACATCCTTTATATTTATAACGGGAATAGCGTATCCTCCCCTCAGATCGGGGCTATGCAGGGAATTAGTAAAGGAACAGTCACATCAACAGCGACTGACGGCAGTCTTACCTTTAAGTTTGTCTCGCATGCTTATGTTAATACATCAGGAGAGAAGGCAGGTTGGTCTGCAACAGTATCCTGCAGTTCGGTACCTCCGAATGATATTTTGATGATAGGAGGAGCTATTACGACCTGTGGGGGGAACTTTTATGATTCAGGGGGGCCGAATGGTGATTATATGAATAACCAAAATACAACCTTAACCATTTATCCTGCAACAACAGGGGCGAAACTTAGCGTAAACTTTAAATCGTTTAGTTCAGCCATAATATATTATGATTCCTCTGTTTTCACATCAAATAATAATGATATTTTATATGTCTACAACGGGAATAATACATCTGCCCCTCAGATTGGCGAGTTGCAGGGACAATCGGGTTACGGAACAATCACCTCGACTGCTGTTGACGGGAGTCTGACATTTAAATTTGTCTCACACGCCAATACCAATACTTCTGGAGTTAAAGCCGGTTGGTCAGCTACAATATCTTGTAGTTCCACTCCTCCAAATGAAATCACAATGCTCGCCGGAACGGCATTTGTAACTTGTGGCGGAAACTTTTATGACGGGGGTG
>CAIXCY010000053.1 GCA_903918045.1 uncultured Bacteroidia bacterium | reverse complement strand
CAGCAGATTGAATACACCTCCGAAAAAGGGTCCGTTTCAACGATTCATCTCGAAGATGGGTCTGACATTTGGCTGAGTTCTGCTTCTAAGTTAATCCTTCATAAAAATTCAACAGGTGAGATGTCTGCAAAACTTGATGGTGAGGCCTATTTCGACCTGGTTCCCGACCAATCCCGCAAGTTGACCGTTGATCTGGGAAATTTTAAAGTTAAGGATATAGGTACAAAGTTTAATATCAGGGCTTACACCGCAGAAACGGATATTTTTACGACGTTGGTAATTGGACAGATCGACCTTTTTGATTCATCTGAAAAACCATTACTTTCGATGAAACCAGGTGAATATTTACAATACAATAAGCAGACCAACCGGATGGCTGTTTCACAGCGCGATCCTACTATTGCAACCGCCTGGAAAGATGGAAAATTTGTTTTTATTGACAAGACTTTGGCGGAAATTTGCAAGGAATTAGAAAACTGGTATAATGTGGAGATTATTATCAGTAACCAAACGCTGGCGAATTCCAAATACACCAGTGTTATCAAACGAACAACTACGGTAAGCATGGTACTTAAGATGCTATCGTTAACCGACCGAATTAATTACAAAATAACAGACAGAAAGGAGGCGCGAGACATCGTTACTATTTATTAAACCTAAAGTGCACCCGTGGAGGGGTGCACCTGAATTCAGTAATCAAAACTGATTAGAGGTCAGTTTCAACATTTAACTAAAAAACATTTCAAAACTATGCAAAAATTTTGTGAATTGCTATGCGATGCACAGCAAAGATGGAAAAAAACTATCCGAATTATGAAACTAACTACCGGATTTATTCTTTTTGCGATCTTCACGGCCTCTGCTGTGAACACCTACAGCCAGAATACACGTCTTAATCTAAACCTGAAGGATGCCACCATTGTGGATATTTTCAGGGAAATTGAACGAAACAGCGAATTTGGGTTTTTCTTTAAAAGCGAAGAGATGAACCTCGAAAAGCGGCAATCGGTAAGCGCTTCCAATGCTACGATTGATGAAGTACTCAGGAAAGTGCTCGATGATAATTATTCCTATAAAATTCTTGATAAGAATATTGTGGTTACAAAAGGAAGCCTGGAGGCAACTATCCAGGGAAGCCGAGTTTCAGGGAAAGTGACCGATTCATCTGGTGTACCAATCCCGGGAGCAAGTGTGGTCGTGAAAGGTACCACAACTGGTGTAACCACCGACAATGATGGAAATTTCTCATTGACTTTACCTGCAGATGCAAAAACACTTGTTTTTTCATTCTTGGGAATGAGGACTCAGGAGATAACTATCGCGAACAAGACTCTGATCAATCTGGTGATGCAGGAAGAGGCAATCGGCCTCGATGAAATTGTCACTATCGGATATGGTACGATAAAAAAACGCGACCTGACCGGCTCCGTTGGTTCGATTTCAAAAAAAGACATTGGAGACAGAACAGCATCAAGTGTTGGAGCTTTAATTCAGGGCAAAGTGGCAGGTGTGGATGTTTCAAGGGATAAAATACGGGTCAGAGGTGTAACTTCACTTAACAATACTGATCCGCTTGTCGTTATTGATGGTTTCCAGGGGGTGAGCATGTCAAGTATCAATACTAATGATGTTGAAAGTATTGAAGTACTTAAGGATGCGTCATCAACAGCAATTTATGGAGCTCGTGGTGCAAACGGAGTAATCCTTATTACCACTAAAAACGGGAAAACCGGCCCCCTGAAAGTGAATATTAACGCATTTACAGGATTTGGAACTACACCTAAAAGATATGATATGCTTAATGCAAGTCAATATATTGACTATGCCAAGGATGCATTAACCAATGCAAAAATGAAGATTACAGACAGATTGAACTCCGCCGAAGTTCGCAAGGATGTCACAAACT
>CAIXCY010000052.1 GCA_903918045.1 uncultured Bacteroidia bacterium | reverse complement strand
CCCGATGAAGGATCGACAATCGAAAGTCTTTCATGCGCAATAATTGCTTTTGAACCGCAATATATCCCCGACCAGTCCGGTCCACGGTGGCGAATCCTTTTCGACATCTTAAGAACTTGTGCCCTTAAATCCTCGGCTTTTACTTTTAAATCGAATACTCCAACAATACCACACATATATTTTCCTATTTTGAATTTTTTCTTTATTTCCTGACAAAAGGAACGAATAATTGGTCGCCAAAAATACAAAAATCTTTAATATAATTAAGAATCATTACAAAAAGCCTTAAAATCATTCCTTCTTTTTTAAGGCATCTTTAATCTTCTTCCAGATGTTGGTTTTTGGCTCATCCTCCTTCGTTGCCTCTTTCTTTGTATTCGTCTGAATTTCAGATTCTTTTATTTTTTCCTGACGATCGCTCTTCCGTTCATCTCTCTTTTTAGTATCACTTCCAAAAATACCCCAGAAATTAGATAATTTTTTTTCACTATTTGTCTCTTTAAAATGAGGAATATCAAGCATGGCAAGGGTTGTTTGATCAATTTCAGGGAATGGGTGATTCTTGTAATCTCTGAAAGCCGGATCATGATAAAGTTTATTATAAAATTTCCCTACGATCGGAAGCGCCATATAGCCACCACGTCCAAGAGCAATGGTACGGAAATGGATGGATGGCTCTTCGCCACCTACCCAACAACCTGTAACAAGATCGGGTGTATAGCCCATAAACCATCCGTCAGCAAAATTTTGTGTAGTTCCGGTTTTTCCGGCAAAAGGACCTTCAATTTTGTAAAGTGACCTGATTTCTGAACCTGTCCCTTCGTTTACCACCGATTCCAGAAAATGGGTTATTATCTTAGCCGTTTCAGGCGACATTGCCTCCTGTTGGTCATTCTCGGGAACATATTTCTTTAATACTTTTCCATTGGCGTCTTCAATTCTGATCATGTAATTGGGTGTTACCGTTTTTCCCAGATTGTCGAGACATGCGTAGGCCTGAGCCAACTGAATCAATGGGATATCGGCAGAACCAAGGGCCAGCGAAGGCACTTCAGGCAGATCGGCTTTAATCCCCATTTTTTTGGCCAGCGAGATAACCTCAGGTATCCCCGAATCCATGATTACCTGAACAGAAACGGTATTGACCGATTTAGTCAGCGCCCCTTCCAGTGAATAAAAACCTCCATATTCATCATTTGAGTTTCCCGGTGACCAGTCCTGATATTCGGAATAGGTATTTTTTTCATTAGGGTAATATTTATTAGGTGGAATACCATGCTCAATGGCTGATGCGTAGAGAATGGGCTTAAAGGTAGATCCTACCTGCCGTGGAGCAGCCATATGATCAAATTGAAAGTGTCTGAAATCGTTTCCCCCGATCCACACTTTAATATCTCCTGAACTTGGTTCCATCGCAATAAAGGCGCTGTGCAGAATTTTCAGAGAATATTTAACAGAATCAAGCGGTGAGATTTTTACTTGCCGATCGCCATCCCAGGAGAATAATTTCATCGTTACCGGTATTTTGAAAGACTCGGTAATCTGCGCTGCAGTTTTTCCTGCTTCCTTCATCTTGCGGTATCTGTCTGACCTTTTCATGGCCCGAAGAACCACAGCATTGTTTTTACCCCAGGGATCCTTTCCGTCCCAGTGTTTCTCAAAAGTAGCCTGGAGCTCCTTCATTTTCTCCTGTTGCGCCATCTCTGCATAACGTTGCATCCGAAAATCAATCGTTGTTACAATTTTTAATCCATCAGTATAAAGGTTATAGGGTGTCCCGTCGGCTTTAGTATTTTCAGCGCAGAACTCCTCCAGTTGCGGACGGATCATCTCCCGGAAATAGGCTCCAGGACCCGTATTGTAAACAAGGTAATTGTATTTTAGCCCCAGTGGTTCACCGCTGTATTTTCGGGCCTGCTCCTGTGTGATGTATTTATATTTGGCCATCTGGGAGATCACCGTATTTCTCCGTTGGATCGATCGTTCGGGATTTGTTCTGGGATTGTATGAATTATTGGCTTTCAACATTCCAACCAATGTGGCAGCCTGTGAAACAGTGAGTTTATTTGGTCTTACACTAAAGAAACGCTCTGCTGCAAGTTCAATGCCATAGGTATTTTCTCCAAATGGCACCGTATTGAGATATAGCGTCAGAATCTGCTCCTTAGAGTAGAGTCGTTCAAGCCGATAGGCAATAATCGACTCCCTGATTTTGCTTACCGGAAGCGTTAACGGACCATAATTCTTTCTTCCGAATATGTTTTTTACAATTTGTTGCGAAAGGGTAGAGCCGCCGCCTGAACTATGATCAACTAATAAAAAGGTTTTAACGACAACCCGTAATAAGGCCCATTCATCGATTCCGCGATGCTCATAAAAGCGGTTATCTTCGGTGGCAATCAATGCGTTAATGACGCCAGGCGAGATCTCCTTGTAATTTACATTACTTCGGTTCTCGGTGTAAAATCGCCCCAGTAATTTATTATCTTTGGAATAAACTTCAGAAGCAACCGGCTCCTTTATTTTGATCAGTGTAGTTGCATCGGGTAATTGACCGAATGTTCCGATATATACAAGCGCAAAAAGGGTAAGAAGCAAAAATAATCCGAAGACCATGAGTTTTAAGCCAAGGATAAGAACTCTTTTAGACCACGATTGTTTTGATTTTGGAAAGAACCTGGCAAACAAACCCTTCAGGTTTCTCTTTTTATCGGATGCTTTATTTTTTTTAACTGACATAGTAATGAATCTAAACATCGCATATTCGCGTCATAACCTATTATTCTCAACATGAAAATCGCAATTTCGGGAAGCACCGGTTTTATTGGAAAACAAGTGACTGATTATTTGTTAAGAAACGGAAACGAAATCCTTGTGATTTCACGTAAAGATTTCGCTGACGCAGATAATCGACTGGCAAAAATAATCAATTCTGCGGAGGTAATCCTAAATTTTGCCGGATCTTCGGTTTTATGCCGGTGGAATAAGCAAAATAGAGCACAAATCCTCTCAAGCAGAATCGAAACCACGAGATTGCTGGTTGAAGCTGTCCGGAAAAATTCATCAGACCATACCCCTAAGGTTTTTGTAAACGCTTCTGCAATTGGGATATATGAAAATTCTGGCATTCATGATGAAACTTCTTCAGCATTAGGGTCCGATTTTTTAGCTTCAGTTTGCAAAGCGTGGGAGCAGGAAACAGAATCCTTAAAAGATGTTAATGTGAGAACTTGTATCGTAAGGATTGGAATTGTTCTGGGTAAGACCGGCGGGACCTTAGGTAAATTATTGCCATTATTCAAAGCTGGTCTGGGCGGAAAAATCGGGACTGGAAAACAATCTTTCTCGTTTATCCACATTCTTGATTTCTGCCGGATTATTGAGCATTTAATTGATAACCATGATAGTTCGGGAATCTATAATTTGACAAGCCCTGAACCAACAACCAACGAATTGTTTACTAAGGCACTTGCCAAAGCTATGCACCGTCCGGACATATTTACAGTCCCTGAATTTAGTTTAAAATTAATATATGGTGAAGCAGCCGAAATAATTACATCTGGTATTTATGCTAAACCCACGCATTTGTTGAATGAAAATTTTCAATTTCAATTTCCGGATATCACATCCGCCATTGGTGACCTTGTTCAAAATAGCTGATTTATTCTAATTTTAATTACAGTTATGAATAATGATATGGTTAGAGATAATGCGCCACCTATTTTTATTGTTTCAGGTGGAAAGGGACTTGCCGGAGATGCCGTAGTGCAGTCTGTTTTAATTCAATTTCCAAATAATAGTATCCCTGTAATAATCGTTCCGGATGTACTGAATCAGGACAGAATCGATGAGGTTATAAAAAGAGCTATGGCAACAAACGGGGTTATCGTACATACAATGGTGGACCCTGAGGTGAGGCAGCTTTTGATCCAATCGTGTATTAAAAATAATGTTAATCATATTGATTTAGTGGGAGATCTATCTGATTACCTCTCTTCTTTATTAAAGACAAAACCGATTAGTAAACCTGGATTATACCGGCTAAGTCATATTGCCTATTTTAAACGTGTTGAAGCTATAGATTTTACCCTTAAGGTCGATGATGGCCAAAATCCGGAAAAAATAACACTGGCAGATATTGTATTAACGGGTGTTTCCAGGACCGGTAAAACCCCCTTAAGCGTCTACCTGGCGATGTTTGGGTGGAAGGTGGCTAATGTCCCGCTTGTTCCTGGCATTGATCCTCCTGAAGAGCTGTTTAAAGCAGATCCGGGACGGGTTTTTGGTTTGAATATCTCCCCCGTCTATTTGATTGCCCAGCGTGCCAACCGGGTTAGAACCCTTCATTTGGATGAGTCAAATGACTATATCAATAAACGAAAAGTTGCAGATGAACTAGAATCTGCACGTCGGATTTTTGAAAGGGGAAAATTTACCGAAATTCAGGTTACTAATAAACCGATCGAGTCCTCAGCAAACGAAATACTTACAATTTTAACTGCCCGGTTCAATCAGGACCGCTGGAAACAGGAAATGGATTAAGACGGGACAATCCTAATTAATATTCCCATTAAAGAACTCAACTTCATCCCAAAACTCCCAATTCCCTAAAGGTCTAAACACCTAATAGTCTAAATACCTAACAGTCTAATAGCCTAATTCCCTAATTGATACTTAAGACGTTTCAATTCGATTTCAGCAATCTTGGCTGAATATTCCAGGTTGACCAATTGATATCCTGTACTTTCGTAACTGGCTTGGGCTGCTTTTACATCGAGAATTGTCGCCTGGTTTACTTTGAAACGGTACATAATCAGATTGATTAGCTTCACCGATAGATCAACTGAATTTTGCTGCGCATTCAGCTGTTGTAATGTTGTGCTGTATGACTGAAAAGTTTTCATCGCATCGGCTGTGAGCGAATTAAGGAGACTTTCTAATTGCAGCATTGCATTCTGTACATTATAATTGGCTGTTTCCTTTTGAATTTTATAAGTATTCCCATTGTAAATAGGTACCAACACAGAAACTCCGGCGTAGGGTCCAATAGTTTGATTGACTAATGTCAGTCCTGCGGAGCTCTGACTGCGATTAAAATTCATTCCGGTATTTAAGCGTAAGGAGGGATAACGGAGAGAAGAAACCTCTTTTACTACCTGTTCATTTATTTTTACCTGCTGTTCAGAGGAGAGATATTGAGGATTCTTCTGAAGGTATCCTATAATTGCGCTCAGTTCAATCGATTTGTCAACCACGATGGTATCTTTTACCTCGTAGGAATAGAATTTTTTGTTGCTCATAAGCTGTAACAACTCTGTTTTTGTCTGGTCCACGACCAACTGTTGTGATTTCAGGTTCTGAACCACGGAATTTACGTCGATTAATGCCTGCAGGTAGTCTGCATCATTTGCCATTCCACCATTTTTTCTTGCATTTACAATTTCCAGCTTTTTTTTGGAAACATCAAGTAGTGTATTGATGATTTTCAGATATTCCAGCTGTCTTATGATATCATAATATTTCGCCATTACAAGGGCGATACTATTCTGAATCTGAAGATTAAGTTGCAATTCGCTTTGTTTTTGCAGATTATGCAGTCGTTCCCGGGTCGCTATCACCTTATAACCATTAAAAAGCAGGATGCCGGCAGTTAAACTGGATGTCAAAGCATTACTGGTTGCACTGCTTTTATTGATCTCTACACCGCTATTCAATTTTTGTAGTACTGCGTTTGAAGATTGGTTATCAACAATATTTGCATTTATTGCTGGCAGCCCTCCTGCCATACCGGTAGTATTATTGATCTTTGAAATTTCAACATTGTTTGCGGCTATTTGAATATCAAAGTTATTTTTCAGCGTGCTATCGATGGCCCCTTTAAGTGTAATTAGGGGTTGCGTCATACCAAACAGCGGAAAGATCAGGATTATAAGTGAATAGAGCAGTTTCATTTTGTTGTTATTTAAACTGATTATCAATCTCTTCCTGGCTTTTATGCTGGCCTGAGACATAGGTGTAAATAGCTGGAATTACAAACAAGGTCAGAATAAGCGAAAATAAAATTCCACCAACAATCACGATCCCCAGAGGAACCCGACTCGAGGCAGCATCACCGAGGCTTAATGCGATTGGCAGGGCTCCCAGTGAGGTTGCAAGGCTGGTCATAAGGATCGGACGTAATCGTTGCGTTGAGGCCTCCACCACCGCTTCATATTTGGATAGACCGATTGCCCGTTTTTTATTGGCAAATTCAACGATCAGAATTCCATTTTTAGTCACGAGGCCAATAAGTGTAATCATTCCGATTTCAGAGAATATATTTAATGTTTGCCTGAATACCCAAAGGGATAAAATTGCACCGGCAATAGCTAGCGGCACAGTTATCATTATAATAAACGGATCCCTGAAGCTTTCAAACTGTGCCGCAAGAACAAGATAAATCAACAATAAAGCTAAAATAAATGCAAAACCCACATTTGAAGAACTCTCAGCAAAATCTCGGGAAGGGCCACTCAATGAAGTTTGGAAGCTTTCATCCAAAAGTTTATTTCCAATATCTTGCATTGCCTTTACGCCATCACCAACAGTCTTTCCCTCTGCAAGTGAGGCTGAAATGGTCGCAGATTTATAGCGGTTAAAATGATATAACGATGGTGGATTGGCATAAGATGACATATCCAATACCTCCGATAAGGCTATATTATTGCCAAGATTATTACGCACATATAGTTTTGTAATATCAGTAGGTTGCTGTCTGTCAGGTAATCCAACCTGACTTATTACCTGGTATTGCCTGCCATTCATGATAAAATAGGCGAGCCGCCGTCCACTGAATGCACTTTGTACAACAGCCGAAATATCAGTGACTGTCAAACCTAAATTCCGGGCTTTGATCCGGTTAATAAGAATATCAACCTCTGGCTTATTGAATTTCAGATTTACATCCACATTCTGGAAGGTTTTGTCATTTCGGGCAACATCGAGGAATTTCGGAATTACCGTCTTTAATTTATCAAAATCGAGGTTTTGAATTACAAATTGTACGGGCAATGCCCCTCTGGAACTTAATCCCACGGCAATAGTCTGTTCTTCTACCGGAAAAATGCGGAGGTTGTTAAACTTAGGGATTTTTTTAGTTAAATCCCTGACAATTTCACTTTGAGACCTGCTACGATCAGTGGATGGAACCAGTGCAAGGCGTCCACTTCCTGCATTCATTCCGCCACTCCCTCCAAATCCGGGAATTGAAAGAAACGAAAAGGACCTTTCCGGAAAGGAATCGATCAGAAAATTAGAGAATTCATTCCCCGTTTCCATCATATACTTATAACTGGTCCCTTCGACTGCACTAAGCTGGAAACGTATCATCCCTTTATCTTCCAGGGGTGCCAGCTCACTTTGGAGGTTTCTTCCTATGAAAAAGATTATGAAAAGGCAAATTCCAACAACATACCATGCGATTCCACGCCGTTTCACAAACCGCTGGAGCGTATTCTTATATCCGTTTTCCATCCCTGTAAAAAACGGTTCAGTTTTGCGGTATAACCATCCATGCTGTGCCTGAGGTCTGTTCAGAATGACGTTTAGTACCGGTGTAATGGTGAGCGATACAAAGGCTGAAATCAGAACTGCTGCTGCCACAACTACTGCAAACTCCCTGAAAAGGCTTCCCACAAAACCCTGTAAGAAGAGAACGGGTAAAAAGACGATTGCCAGGGTAAGCGACGTGGATATTACCGCAAAGAATATTTCAATACTTCCCTCGAGAGCAGCTTTTCGGATGTGCATTCCGTTTTCAAATTTCCGGAAGATATTCTCGGTTACAACGATACCGTCATCGACAACTAATCCGGTGGCAAGGATAATTCCAAGTAAGGAGAGGATATTAATTGAAAATCCTGCCAGGTACATCACATAAAACGTAGCAATCAGGGATATGGGTATGTCAATTAGTGGTCTGATTGCGATAAGCCAGTTTCTGAAGAAGGCAAAAATGACCAGAATTACTAATAGAAAGGCGATAAGTAAGGTTTGTTTTACCTCAGTTAATGATTTGCGTACATTAATTGTATTATCAATCGTCGTAATAAATTCAATATCACCTTTCTGCGACTTTTTGATTTCATCGAGTCGTCGGTTAAACTCATCTGAAATATTAATATAATTAGCCCCGGGCTGAGGTGTAATAGCAAGGCCTACTGCGTAAACACCGTTTAATTTCCAACTTGTCTCATAATTCTCCGGTCCTATCTCCACTTTTGCCAAATCACCTAATCTTACGATCCCTGCATTATCCTCCCGGATGATCAGATTCCTGAAATCCATTTCTGTTACAAGTCTTCCTAAAGCTCTTATCGTTAATTCGGTTTTATCGCCATAGATTTTTCCTGATGGAATTTCAACATTCTCCTTGTTCAAAACTGTTTCAATATCGTTAAAATTGATATTGTAGGCAGATAGTTTATCCGGATCGATCCAAAGGCGCATGGCGGGTCGCTTTTGACCAATAATATTTACTCCACTTACTTCAGGAATTGTTTGAAACTTATTCTGTAATACATTTTCGGCGTAATCACTCAACTCCAATAAACCCTTGCTTTTACTTTGCAAGGCTACAAGGATAATAAAGTCACTATTAGCATCTGCTTTTGTTACAACAGGAGGGGCATCCACATCCTGGGGAAGGTTACGGACAGCCTGGCTAACTTTATCTCGTACATCGTTGGCGGCAGCCTCAAGATTTGTATTTAGCGTAAATTCAACGGTGATATAGCTGCTTCCAATTACACTCGAAGAGGTTATTGTACGGATACCTGGGATACCGTTAATTGATTTCTCGAGTGGTTCTGTAATCTGGCTCTCTATAATATCAGAGTTGGCGCCTGTATAAGAGGTACTCACCGTTATGACAGGAGGATCGATTGCCGGATAATCCCGAATTCCCAAAAAATTGAACCCGATAACCCCAAAAAGGATTAAGCCCAGGCTCATTACAGTGGCAAGTACGGGTCTTTTAAGTGATAATTCTGAAATGTTCACGTTATCTGTTCAACAAAGTTTAATACAGGAAATGATTTATAGAAGCTCTTTCAGGGTTTTGACCCGTTTAATTTTAACTTTTGCATTTGGCCTGACATAGAGCATTCCACTAACGACAACGCTGTCTCCAACCTCAATACCCTTGGTGATTTCAACAACATTGCCATTTCTAAGATTAGTTTCCACCGTTTTAAAAACAGCCTTACTATTTTTTATCACAACAACCTGACTCAAATAGGCTTCCGGAATAATCGAATTGGTTGGTACGATCATTGCTTTTCGGTTCTTGTCAAGTAGTATTTTCACAAATGCTCCGGGAAGTAGATTCCCACTGTTTAGAAATGCCCTCACCTTTATATTTCGGGTAACTGAATTGACCTGTGGATCAATTGCTGTTATGGTTGCTGAGAGCCCTTCATCCGATCCGATGGTTTGAACTTTAATTAGATTTCCTTTCTGAATAAGTGAAGCATATGATTCCGGGACTGCAAAATCAATTTTAACCTTATCTGTTTGCCCCAGT
>CAIXCY010000051.1 GCA_903918045.1 uncultured Bacteroidia bacterium | reverse complement strand
TCCTACCCTTGAGCTATTGGATACCCTCTGCCTGCAGGAAAAATTTGAACGTAATATCAGGCGTCCTATTGGGTTTAAACATAATTCAAACCTTTATTTAAAACCTCGATTATGTCAGTCAACAAAAACATCTTCACCAGATTAAAAGTTTATGACAGTTGTCTTCGCAGCAAAGATGGTTGCTCAAAAGAGTTTATCATGGGCAAACTTCGCGAAAAGGCAAAAGCCGAAACGGAGCAGAATGGGAAAGGGGATAACTCCAATAGTATTGAAGTCAACGAAAGGCAATTCTACAACGACCTTAAAACAATTGAGGAGGCCTGGCAGATTAAAATTGACCGCCAAAAATTGGGGAGAATTAGTGTTTACAAGTACAAAGTACCAGGATTTTCAATCTTTCCGGCGCCCCTCAGTGAAGATTACCTTGCCCGGCTTAAAAATACGCTGTTCCTGTTGCAACAGTTCAAAGGACTTCCAGACCTGGATTTTTTGAATCCATTATTTGAAAAAAGGGGGAATGATCAAAACGGTGCACCCGATCAACCGGTAATCGTTGAATTTGATGGAAATCCCGACCTTATCGGGTTATACCATTTCCCGGGATTACTTGATGCCATTCAGCACAAGAAAGTGGTAATTATTAATTATAACCGATCATTTAATAATTTAGTTCAAAGTGCCTTCTGTCCCTATTTCCTTAAACAGCATAACAGCAGGTGGTTCCTTTTTGGCTCGGAGGTAGATCACCCCGAAAGAGTCACCAATTTGCCCCTTGACAGGATCATTTCAGTTGAAGTTGCGGAAGGTTTTACGTATCATGATACTGAGATTAATTTTGATAAAGAATATTTTGAAAATATAATCGGGACCACAGTGCCGAAGAATCGGGAAATTCTGAATGTAAAATTACGGTTCAAACCTGAAAGACTCTTTTTTGTTGAAAGCAAGCCTCTTCATCTTACTCAAAAGATTGATAAAAAAAATCATGAGGTTAGAATTCAGGTGATGCATAACAAGGAACTCGAATCGTTGATCCTATATTTTGGTAGTGATGTGGAGGTGCTCGAACCGGAAACTCTGAGAACAGCAATCAAACTGAGAATTGAGAAAATGTTCACGACCTATTTGCCAAAAGAAAATACAGATATAGAATCTGTCCTGTAAAATCATTATTAACCTTTAAAACCTATCCTATGCATTACCTGATTTCCTGTATGGTTTGTTCGAACCAGTTACCCCAGACCTTTAACTGGTACGTTTGTGATAAATGTAATTTCCGGGTATGTCCCGGATGCCTGATGAAACACACCGGTCCCTATTCCCATTCAGGTGGACTGAAATGCAGCCAATGCGCGTGGGGGAAAATGCAACGCGCAAAATAATCTTACCTTAATATTTAAGTAACAGGAACAATTTAAGTAATAGGAATAATTTATTGTCGTAAAGATTGCTTCGTCGTACCTCCTCGCAATGACAGGGGGCCTGCAGCGATAAGAGAGATGGGAAGGGATGGCGACGAAGCCG
>CAIXCY010000050.1 GCA_903918045.1 uncultured Bacteroidia bacterium | reverse complement strand
GATTGAAGATGAAAAATATTTATTTGAAAGAATAAGTAAAGGCGATGAAGCAGCCTTCAAGGTCATCTATAACAGGTATGTCCCCCGGCTTTATTATTTTGTATATGAATACATTCCGCACCATGACCTGGTTGAGAATATTGTTCAGGATGCCTTAATGGTACTTTGGGATAAGAGGTCTAAATTAGAAGAAAATACAAATATTGGAGCTTACCTGTTTACTGTTGCAAAAAATAGCTGCCTCTACAAACTCAGGGACCAGCGCTACAGGCAGAAACTATTCGAATCTGATATTGATGAACCGGAACTAAAAGCAAACCTTGATGCTTTAAGTATACTTGATACATCCCTGATCACGATGACTGAGATAGAAAGGATTATTGAAACCACCCTCAATCAATTGCCTCCTCAGTGTAAGACTGTTTTCACCCTTAGCAGGTTCAAGGAGAAGAAAAACAAAGAGATAGCTGAGGAACTGGGCATCTCATTGAAGGCTGTTGAAGGGCATATCTCCAAAGCATTAAAACTTTTCCGGAATTCACTGAAAGATTATTTGCCGATCATGGCATTTTTATGGATCAATTCAAATTATGGTGGACATTAAATTTCTAAAAATGTTTTACATGTTCTATTTATTTACATTTTGCTTTTCTATTCAAAAAGCCTGTCAATAAATGCATAAAGAGGCTTTATCAAAAGTGGAAAATTTAACCGCAAAGGTAAACCGCAAAGAATCGCAAAGTATTAAAATACAATATAGTAACTCTGCGTACCTTCGCGCCTTCTTTGCGAATCTCCGCGGTAAAAAGACTTTTGATACAGCCTCGTTTATATTTGTAGAAATAGCCTTTAAAAAATAGTCTAAAAAGGTACAGCGTACCGTAATATCTCTAAATATGGCTGATACATATTCCCAATGCCATGTCCATCTTGTATTTGCTGTTAAGAAAAATGATCTTGCTAAGTTCAAATTTGAATGGGAATAAAATGATATTCCGGTACGCTGTACCTTTTGTGTGTGGTATTGTATATATTACAAATATCATCAGTGCTCTGCACCTAACTCTTTAGTAACTAAATTTCTACAAATCTCTTAAAATTAATTTCAAATCGCAACTAGGGTAGATCCCTATTCGTGCTTTATTATTATGACTTATGAAAGATACAAACGACATATTACAAATTGTGACAGGCAACCTTAAAGGAAGTGTTAGGAGTGATCTCTTGTCACAAATAAATAAGGATGAGGAGGCCAGGGAGGAATACCGGAAAATCAAAAATGCATGGGCTTTGGCCTCTTCAACAAAGGAGATGTCAGAATACCAGGTGGAAAATCTGTACCTCAATTTCAAAAAACAGCTGGATCGCAAACAGAAAACCTATCAATTAATCAGTCGCTCAATTTTAAAGTATGCGGCAATCCTGGTTATAGCTTTCTCTATTGGCGCAATTGGCTTTTGGGGTTATTATCAGAATCAGAAATCGCATGTTTATACTTCAATAATCGAATCAAATTTTAATGGTAAGTTACAACTTCACCTTTCCAACGGAACCAGTGTTGATCTCGAAAAGGATGACTCAAAAATTGCCCTTAGTAGTGATCAGAAGATTACGATTAATAACGAAAAAGTGATCGACTTAACTAAGGGCGGCCAGGCTGATAATTTACAAATGAACGAGCTGGTTGTCCCTTTCGGGAAGAAATCTCAATTGACTCTTGAAGATGGAACTAAAGTATGGTTAAATGCGGGTAGCAGGATGGAATTTCCCACCAAATTCAAAGGTGGCAAACGGGAAGTGTTTTTACAAGGTGAAGGTTATTTCGAGGTGGCACATAATGATAAAGTTCCGTTTTATGTGAATGCCGGTGAGATTTCAATTAAAGTCCTTGGAACCCGGTTTGATATTTCTGCATACATTTCGGATAAACTAATAGAAGTTATTCTTTTGGAAGGAAGTGTAGCAATCAGAGAACAAACAGCGTTCCCATTTATGAAGGACCAATCTATTTTAAAACCTAATCAAAAAGCGAGTTATAACCGAAACGATGGTTCTATAATTGTAAAAGATGAACCTAATGTTGCCTATTCAATCGCCTGGACAGAAGGGTGGTTTAAATTCCATCGTCAGAGTATCGACGAAGTGTTTGATAAATTACAGCGATATTACAATGTTCAGTTTGAATATACTTCAGAATTCCCTAAAGAAGATTTGATATCCGGGAAACTATATCTTAAAGATTCGATTGAACAGGTTATGTTGACGATGGAAGTTGTCGCTAAATTAAAATACAGGATTAATGGCAATAAAATCTTTGTTGAGAGAAAAAATCAATAAGTTGCCATAAAACATTGAATATCCTTAAGCTAGCCTTACGATTTTTAGTTGCCAAATAAATATTAACTAACTAATTTAAAACAGAACTGCCTATGATAAAATAGTCCCCGTTTCAAAGTAAAAAGCCGGGAAGTCGGCTAACCTCCCAGCTTTATTAAGTATTAAATCAGTGTTTAATAAAAAACAAACAAATGTATGAAAAAAAAACGTAATGTGATGTCCAGTCTCAAATTGGGCACAAATGAAATTTTATTAAAAATGAAATTATTCACCTTGTTGATGTTTGCTGCGTTTGTGTCTGCTTCGGCGAGTAGCTACTCACAAGCCACGAAATTCAATCTAAACCTCAAAGCAGTTACCGTCGGTGATGTTTTCCAGAAAATTGAGGAGAAGAGCGAATTTGTGATTATTTATAACGAGAAAACGATTGATGTCAACCGGAAAGTCGATGTGGAAGTAAATGATGAAACAGTAGAAAAAATTCTGGATCAGATATTTAACGGGGATAAGGATGCCTACCGGATTTTGGATCGCCAGATCGCTATTTATCCGAATGAAATCAAAGAATCATTTTCAAGTATCAATATTGAATCTAAAACAGGACCACAGAATAAAGTAATTTCCGGTACAATCAAGGATATTAAAGGACTCCTTATGCCAGGTGTAAATGTTGTGATAAAAGGAACAACGACAGGAATTACAACTGATAACAATGGAAATTTTATGTTATCAGTGCCTTTTGATGCCAAAATGATTGTGATATCGTTCATTGGTATGAAAACGCAGGAATTAGCAATTGGGACAAATACAAACTTTAATATTATTCTTATTGAGCAAACGACAAATTTAGTTGAAGTTATTGCAACGGGTTATTCGAAGCAATCCAAAAGAGACGTAACAGGGGCAATATCTACAATTTCAGCTGAGGTGATATCCCAGACACCCGTTACGGATATAGGCTCTATATTGCAAGGCCGCATTGCGGGTGTTAGTGTCGATGAACAAGGTGGGCCAGGCAATATTTCCAATGTCCGTATCAGGGGATTCGGAACGAATGGGAATAATGATGTTTTATATGTTATTGATGGAGTCCAGATAAGAGGAGGAAGCAATTTATTCAATACAAATGATATTGAAACAATGACTATTCTTAAAGATCCGTCGATCACCTCCCTTTACGGTGCAGAAGGAGGAAACGGAGTAATTGTCATAACAACCAAATCAGGGAAATTGGGTACCCCAAAACTCGAATTTAATTCATATTCCAGCTTCGAAAGTACAATCAAGTATCCTAAAATGTTGAGCCCTCAACAATATGCAAATTCTTACTGGGGGTATCTTAAAAATTCTGGATTACCGCAGAACGATTTATATTATGGGAATGGGAAGACCGCTGTACTCCCTGACTATATCATAGAGAAACAAGCTGGCGTTCCTTCGGTTTTGGCTTCAGGAAATCCAGCGTCAGATCCATCGCTTTACAACCTTTCTTCCTATAGAATTTTAAAGACAAATCAAATAGGAACAGATTGGATGAGAGCTATGTTAGGCACTTCATTAACCCAAAATCATCAGCTTTCCCTGAGCGGTGCAACTGAAAAAAGCAGCTACGCCCTCTCTTTAAATTATCTTGATAACAAAGGGATTCTTCTTGATACCTATTTTAAGCGATATTCATTGAGGGTAAATACTGAATTTAAACCTGCCAAATGGCTTAAAATAGGAGAAAACGTGCAATTTTCTTATTCAGAGGGAAATAGTGTTAGCGGGGGCAATCATAATCCTCAGGGATTAATAGCCGATTTATATCAGCGGAGCCCACTTATACCAATCAGGGATATTGCAGGTAATTATTCCGGACCCAAAGGAATTCCAGATAATCTTGCATTACATCCTGGCGGGAATAATCCAGTTTATGGACAATCCAGCTCGCGTGCAAATAACAAAGGATTTAACTCCGGTGTTATGGGTTCTGTATATGCAGATATTGAGCCTTTAAAGGGGTTGGTTTTTGAAACAAAAATTGGGATACAATTTAACCCCTATAGCTATCGTTATTTTAATGATACAATTCCGCAAAATGTTTACACAGCTCCATACAATTCGTTTACCGAAGGTGGAGGATGGAGCAGCGACTGGAGGTGGTTAAATAAAGTCTCTTACGATTTCATCATTCATCAGGATCATAAAATTAGTGCTTTTGTAGCTTATGAAGCCAGACAATTTATCTCCAGATATAATAGCGGTGCGACACCTAATTTGCCTTACACAATTCCATCCTATCTGAACCTGAGCAATGGAGTTCCAAATCTTAATGGCGGTCCGTATAATACGGTTGGCGGAGGTAGTGATGAAGCAACAAACAATTCAGTATTTGGCAGTATTAATTATTCTTTGCTCGATAAATACCTTTTCAGTTATGTAATCAGGAGAGATGGCTCCTCTAAATTCGGACCTTTAAGCAAGTACGGAACTTTCCCTTCTTACAGCTTAGGTTGGCGTGTTTCCAAGGAGAAATTTATGGAAAATATTTCCTGGATAAATGAGCTGAAATTTAGAGCAGCAATAGGAACAAATGGGAATGATGCAATACCTTCTGGGCTTTATCTGAATCAATACAATACAAACACTTACGTTAGCAGTTACGATTTAGGAGGTCTAAACAATGCAGCACAAACCGGAGTGGGTTTATATCAGATTGGGAATCCCTATATACATTGGGAAACCAATCAAACGACTAATTTAGGTTTTGATGCCTCGCTATTAAACAACCAAATGAATATTGCATTTAGTTGGTTTGACCGTCAAACAAAGGGTTTACTGGGAGTCCCACCAGTTTCTGGTTTAGCCGGTGACGCATTGGCACCGTATGAAAATATTATGAAATTCTCAAATAAGGGAATCGAATTGGAACTTGGGTACAAAAATAAAATAAAGGAATTAGGCTACGATCTTAACTTTAACATTTCCACCTATAAGAATAACGTTGACTATATTGATAATGATCCAAATGCTCATCTCGATGGAGATTCTTATGCTCCAACTCATTTTTCACTTACACGTAGTGTAGTTGGCCGACCGGTTGGAAGTTTTTTCGGTCTTGTGGAAGAAGGGATATTCCAAAGTTCAGCGGATTATACTGCCTATAAGGTAACTGAGCCTGGGTTAAATGCAGCTAATGCTGCCGGTCATTTTAAATTTAAGGATATCAATAAGGATGGGAAGATTGATGATAAGGACAGAACTTTTATAGGTAGTCCGCATCCCAAATTTTCTTATGGATTAAATATCGGTTTAAATTATAAAGGTTTTGATTTGGGGGTTTTCATTCAGGGTCTAACTGGTAATAAATTATTTAATTACTGGCGGACCAATTCAGTATTTTCAGGTGCACTGGGTGTTGGTTCGGATAACACATGGAGTTCGACTAATACTTCGGCCACTCTTCCAATCTGGAATAATGTTGCAACCGACGATAAAAACCCATCCAGTTTCTTTGTAGAGGACGGTTCTTACCTGCGTTTGAAAAGTTTGCAATTTGGATATACCTTTAAAACAATAAAAGCATTTAGCAAATTGCGTATCTATGTACAAGGTTATAACTTGTTTACATTCACCAAGTACAAGGGTATCGATCCTGAAATAAGCAATGGAAGTGCGATAAATAATGGGATTGATTATGGCGGAAATTACCCGATTGCCCGTAAAATATTAATTGGCATAAACCTGGGATTTTAAAACACACACTCTTAAATTGTTAAAATACGTGTATATGAAACTAATATATTTTCAAACCAAACAATTTTACTTATCCGGTAAATATTTAGCTCTGTTTAGTTTATTAACGGGCTTGCTTTTTTTCTCTTGTAATAATAATTTTTTGAATGTTGCACCTCCAAACGTAATTACGGTTGATGCACTTGCCAATAAAGTGGGTGTACAACAATTATTAGTAGGCGCATATCATGATCTAACCGGATTAACTGTACATTCCGGATGGTGGAGTACCGCTGGTACAAACTGGATATATGGAGATGTCACATCGGGTGATGCCTACAGAGGAGGTTCTAATGATGGTGCCGATGGCGTAATAATTGAACACTTTCAGACACAATCATCTACAGGTTATATTGCTGATAAGTGGCGTTCCGATTATGATGGTATTTCCCGCAGTAACGCTGTTATTCTGGCAGCTAATGCGGCCCAAAATATGACGGCATCCGAAAAAACAGAAGCAGTTGCCGAAGCTAGATTTTTGAGAGGTCATTTTCATTTCGATGCAAAAAAAATCTTTAAGAATGTACCTTTTATTGATGAAAAGGTGACCGATTTTAAAGTATCCAATACAATTGATATTTGGCCTAACATTGAAGCCGACTTCCGATTTGCATTTAAGAATCTACCTGCTAAACAACCTTTAAAGGGGCAAGCCAATAAATGGGCGGCCGCATGTTATATTGCAAAATGCTATATGTTTGAGAAGAAATTTACCCAGGCAAAAGCAGTGTTAGATTCAATTATTCCTTCAATGTATGGCGGAAATGGATATGGAGCAAACAGTAAAGGTGCAGGTTATGCGTTGGCGGCCAATTTTGATGACAATTTCAATGCCGCTCTGGAAAATAATGCAGAACAGGTTTTTCAGATTCAATTCTCAGTAAACGATGGCTCAAATGGAGGAAATGAAAATATTGGCGAGTCTGCAAATACACCGGCTTTTTACCCAATCTCAAGTTTTTATACAACCTGGAAACAGCCTTCATTTAATTTGGTGAATGCATTTCAAACGGATATTAAAGGTTTACCATTATTGGATGGAGCAGGTAATGATCTTTCGAATATTACAAATATGAAAAATGATATGGATGTTAGTGCCAGTGATTTTACTTATAATACTTATCAAGGGAATATTGATCCTCGGTTGGATTGGACGGTAGGTAGAAGGGGAGTTCCATATTTAGACTGGGCATCTCCCAGTTATTGGGGCGCAAATGCCACTAGTTATTCATCATACCCTACTTCTGATCCAAGTTATGGCTGGATAAATAACAGATTGTTTGGAGGACCTTATTCTCCAGTCAAAAACAATTATCGGGCAAGCCAAGTAGGCCTTTTTAGTGATAATTATGCCCAAGGATATCTGTTGGGCAGTGCTGTGAATTATAGTATCATAAGGTTTGCAGATGTATTGCTCTGGGCCGCCGAGTGCGAAGTGGAGATTGGTGATTTAAATAAAGCAAGAACCTTTGTAAACTTTATTAGGAACAGAGCTCTAACTGGTCGGCAAGTTGAGGTATCCTATGATTATATTGGCAATTATTACCCATCTGCCAACTATTATATTGGTCTTTATAATGATTCCTGGACTAGTCAAGCCTATGCCCGAAGTGCAGTAAGACTTGAAAGAAGATTGGAATTAGCCCTGGAAGGACATCGTTTCTTTGATTTGGTGCGTTGGGATATTGCAGGAACTTACCTCAAAAATTACCTAACTACAGAACAGCCCAGATTGCCTGCCAACTTAACTGGTGTTAATTTTACATCGAATAAGAATGAATATTTCCCAATTCCTCAATTGGAAATGGACTTAAACCCAAATCTGAAGCAAAATCCCGGATATTAATTTGAACTTCCACACCTATGAATCGGGGCATAAATTCCGGTTCATAGGTGTGCAATCAAGGGAATGCTGACAAATTTATTCCAAAAATATGTTTTCGACACAATTAAAATTTAGTGCCATGGAAGCATTACTTCTATTTGTTTTGATTTTTTTCCCCTCGATTTTATTACAGGCAAATATTTTTTCGAGCCCCAAGGCACATTATTTATCAACCGGAGGTAGCGATAATAATGAAGGCACCAAAGCCATGCCTTGGAGAACAATTGAAAAAGTCAATTCATACCGCATAAAACCTGGAGATTCAATTTTATTTGAAGGTGGTAAGACTTTCTATGGATCAATAAAAATCGATTCGACTCAATTGGGAACAGCTAAAGATCCAATACTGATTTCTTCTTATAAAAGTGGTTGGGCGACAATTCAAGCAGGTCAAGGTAACGCGCTAGACTTATCCAATACAAGTCATATTCTTGTTAAAAGACTAATTCTTCATGGGGATGGGAGAAAAAATGGGAATCATGAATGTGGATTAATCGTAAATAATTGTAAATATACACATCTGGATAGTATCGACATATCTGGATTTCAGAAGGTTGGGCTATTAGTTTATGGATCACAATATATGGAGATTACACATCTCTTCTCACACGATAATGGGGCTGCCGGTATTTCAGTTGAAGCCCCATACAAAACTCGCAATTCCTTTCAAATCCATATTGCTTATTGCAGAGCAGAAGATAACCCTGGCGATCCGACTAATTTAGTCAATCACAGTGGTAATGGAATTGTAGTGGGACATTGTTCAAAAGTTTTAATCGAATATTGCACTGCAACCAATAATGGATGGGATATGCCACGGAAGGGCAACGGGCCGGTCGGAATATGGTGCTATGAGGCCGACAGCGTTATCATACAGCATTGCATATCTTATCGTAATAAAACATCTGTGGGGAGTGATGATGGTGGAGGATTTGATCTCGATGGTGGCGTAAAGCATTCCATTATCCAATACTGTCTCTCTTATGAAAATCAGGGAAGTGCTTTTGGAATTTTCCAGTACGATGGAGCCAGTCAATGGAGTGATAATACAATCCGTTACAACATCAGTGAAAATGACGGAGCCATCTCTACAGCACATTCTTCAATTTATATCTGGAATAATTCCAAAGAGAGCGCTCAATTTGCAAACTGTCTTTTCTACAATAATATTATTTACAACACCAAAGGGGTGGCAATACACTATTCCGACGAAAGTAATCGGAAAAGCTTTAAATTTTATAATAATATTTTTGTAGCTCAGGATAGCTTAATCACTGGCAAAATGGAGAACGACTGCTTTGTCGGAAATGATTGGTGGTGTATTTCCTCCCAATTTAACATGGATGGGAACAACGATTTTGTAAATTGGGCTTTAAAAGGGAGAAAAGAACTAATAAATGGTGAAATCATCGGCTATAATATCGATCCTCAATTTTCAGATCCTGCGCATTCAATGGTTGTTGATCCTCAGAAATTGAAACAATTTATTAACTATAAGAGTATCGGAAGTTCCCCCTTGCAAAACGGAGGTATAAATTTAAAAGTAATTTTAGGAATAGATACAGGAGATATCAATTTTAACGGAAAATCCATTTTGCAAAACAGTATCGGAGCCTGTTTTTGAAAATAATAACATTGAAATAAGCCAAGGAAAATTAACAGATCCATATAAGGCTTATATAATCAGATATTACGAACTATTTGATTTCCATTCGTATAAACTATTATTAATTGCTGTTTCAAATAAATTGGTAGTCATGCTTAAAAAAAAATATTTTACAGGTATTGTGTTGATCATCTTTTTTTCTTTTGCACATAACAATCTTTGTGGACAGAAAAATTTGGGTTTTGAATCGGGGCTTGAGGGCTGGATCGTATCCGGTTTAGTGAATTTAGAGACAAGTGATTGCGCTTTTAAGGGTAATCATTGCATAAAACTTGTCTCCCCTGGAGCTGAAGTATTTCAGCGGATCAGTGTCAATCCATTATCACTTGTTCAACTTACCGCTTTTGGTAAATCGATTCCAGAAGGAGTACAAGGGGTCTCTTTTATTAGGTTCTACGACGATACAGACAATTTAATTGTGGAGTTTAGAGGCAATTCATTCTCTTCGGCAGAATATAGTTATACCGGATATTATACTATGGCTCCCGCAAAATCGAAATACCTCACATATGGAATTTCAAAAAAATCTGCTGAAGGTATCATCTTTGGTGATGAGATCGGGATTCAAACAAATATTGACGCTGAGGATTCATTAAAAGCCCCGATCGTGAATCTGGATCACTATTTAAAACCTTTTTGGGATTGTGATACCACCTATAATGAAACTGTTTTACTCTATTCCGTAAATGGGGGTACTCCAAACGGGAAACTTATGTTTAACCCATCTGAAATTATCAGCGTAAGAAGCTTCGATTTACAATCACTTTATGTTCAAGATGGCGATTACACACTATCCGGGAATATAATTTCAAAGCTCAAAGGTTCTGCTATCCCTTCACGAGCCGATACCTCAATGTCAAAAAAAGATCTTGCATGGTACGATCTTCAGTCTCAATGGGTGGTAGTAACCTACATCCATAAAGATAAATGGAAGGGAATGATACCGGCATTCAAGGGCGACAAAATGCCTAAAACCTTCCAAAAGTTAGAATCAGCTGCCCCATTGAAAATTGTTGCCTTTGGAATGAGCATTACCCGGGGCATGGATGTAAGCGGATATCATAATTTGCCTCCGTACATGCCTACTTATGTTGATCTTTTTATTAGGCAGCTAAAGAAAAAATTTGGGTATGATAATATTACCTTAAAAAACGCCGGACTGCCTGGAGGAACTATTGAATGGGCAGCACAATATACAGATGAATATATCAATCCTTACAACCCTGATCTTATAATTCTTGATTTCGGGATGAATGATTTCTGGTCATTAACACCCATTCAATTCAAGAATTACATGCAAACTGTTATTGACAAATGTAAAGCACATAATAAGAATATCGAAATTGTACTCATCTCGAATATGAAATTTGATCCGGCATATATCCATTCTGATAATGAAAAGAAAATATGGTATGATTCAAATTTATCCGGATACAACAGGGTCCTCCAATCGCTGTGTAAAGAAGGAATCATTAATCTGGATATATATACTCTTAGTAATGATATTTTTAAAAGCAAAAAAGCAAAGGATTGTATCGTTAACCCGCTTCATCCAAATGATTACCTGGCACGATGGTATGCCCAGGGTCTTTCTGCCTTATTCATCAAGAATTAATCATCAAATCTAAAATGATTTTTTTTTAATCAGGGAACTAAACATGAACTATAAAATCTGGACAATTGGTATACTTTTAATTTTGGGTAGTATTTCGAATACTAAATGCGAAATAAGAATCATTAAAAAAACGAATGGGTTGAATATTTCAAATATATGTCGTTCTGAAATTCTTTTTGATGACGGATGGCATTTTCATCGGGGTGATGCAATAGGTGCTAATAGATTAGAATTCAATGATTCACATTGGCAGTTGCTCGATCTTCCTCACGACTGGAGTATTGAAAATCTACCTGGCACCAATTCTCCCTTTTCTCATGATGCTATAAGTGAGGTTGGCGGTGGTTTCACTACCGGAGGAACAGGCTGGTATCGAAAATCATTTGTAGTCTCTGAACAAGATCGGGGGAAACGGATTGTGATTCAATTTGATGGTATTTATATGAATCCGGAAATATGGATAAATGGGATTTGCCTGGGAAATCATCCTTACGGATACACATCATTTTATTTCGATATTACAGATAAATTGAAATATGGGCAAACAAATATTCTGGCTGTAAAGGTAAGGAATGAAGGTGTTAATAGTCGTTGGTATTCAGGATCCGGTATCAATCGTCATGTATGGTTAAAATCATTTGAACCGGTCCATATTGTGCAATGGGGATCCACTGTGTCAACATCTGAAATCAATGATGATAAAGCTCTTTTAAAAATAGAGACTAAAGTTAATAATCAGTCTAACAATTATGGAATTGTCAAGTTAATCACACGGATAATTAATGGAAAAGGTAAGGAAATAGCCATGGTAGCAACAGAACAACCAATTAAAAAAGATAGCACTTGTGAATTTGCACATCATATTTTGGTTTCAAACCCTGAACTCTGGTCAGTTGAGCATCCTGCCTTATATTTAGCTGTTAATGAGGTGTATTTTGCAAATAGATTGGTCGATCAAACCAAAACAAAATTCGGAATAAGAACAATTAAATTTAATACTGAAAATGGACTCTTATTAAATGATAAATCTATTAAATTAAAGGGAGGTTGCTTCCATATTGACAATGGTCCTTTAGGTACTAAGTCCTATGACAGAGCTGAGGAACGAAAGATAGAATTGCTAAAAGCGAGTGGTTTTAATGCCATCCGTTGTTCCCACAACCCTCCTTCACCGGCTCTATTAGACGCATGTGACCGGATGGGAATGCTGGTCATCGACGAAGCTTTTGATATGTGGAAAGATCAGAAGAATCCTGATGATTACCATTTATATTTCAACGATTGGTGGCAAAAGGATTTAGAGAGTATGGTACTCCGTGATCGGAATCATCCTTCTGTAATTATGTGGAGTATCGGGAATGAAATTCCAAACAGAGATAAACCTGAAGTTGTAAGAGTCGCTAAAATGTTGGGTGATTATATCCGACTAATTGATCCTTCACGTCTAATAACTTCTGCTGTTAATGATCTTAAACCCGATAAAGATCCCTATTTCGCAACTATTGATGTCGCAGGTTATAATTATGGTCACTCAGGAGAGAACCTTAAAAATAATATTTATGAACAAGATCATCAAAGAGTACCTCAACGGGTTATGTATGGTTCGGAATCATATCCATTGGAGTCTTACGGAGCGTGGATGAATGTTATTGACTACCCTTATGTAATTGGTGATTTTGTATGGACAGCATTCGATTACATCGGGGAGGCGAGTATTGGTTGGAGAGGCTATCCGCAGGAGAAAAATTTCTACCCTTGGAATCTGGCTTATTGTGGGGACATTGACATTTGCGGGTGGAAACGACCCCAGTCATATTATCGTGATGTTCTTTGGATGTCGAATCAGCTTTCAATTTTTATAAAATCTCCTAAACCTTCATTTGAGACAAATCCTAAACGGGAAGTATGGAGCAAATGGCATTGGTTTGATGTTGTTGCCGATTGGAATTGGGAGCATTATAAAAATTCTCCTTTAGAAGTTATTGCATATTCTTCTTGCGAGCAAGTGGAATTATTTTTGGATAATCAATCTTTTGGCAAAATAAAAACAGACCGATCAACCATGTATCAGGCAAGCTGGAT
>CAIXCY010000049.1 GCA_903918045.1 uncultured Bacteroidia bacterium | reverse complement strand
CCTGGAAAGTGTGTGTACTCCAAAAGGGTACCGTGGGTTCGAATCCCACTCTCTCCGCAATAAAGCTTACAGATCAGGTAGTTACGAAATTTACGCACTTAATTACGCACCTAGGGCGTTGATTAGGTGCGTTTTTTATTCTTCCCAAAAATGATCAGATCTGAAATTGAATTGATGTTCCTGGTATCAGATGACAACATTGGTATCCATTATTGCCTTATTTCTTAAAGCCTAATGGGGTTCCCAACCTTAGGAAAAACAGGTTTTCTTTATTTGCCAGGACAACAAATCAAGGTTGTGATTGAGGACCGGCACGAACATCTGTAGTAATCCATTGCCATCAATTTTGTGGAACCTCCGAAATCGCTCTCTTGATCGTTGCCCGGATTAGATCCTGTTTTTCCGGATCACCTTTAAGGGTGGCGGGGAGTTAGTGGAAGGATAAAAATGGCTCTGAACATGAAGCAAGATCGGACCAGATAAAGCTGCAGTAGCAAATTTTACACAATGACATTATAAGACATCTTTCGGAGCTAGGAAGCTTGGTTCTGTTTTATAATGTCGATTATGTATCTATTAGCGGATTAGGATCTCAGGAAACCAATTGGGTAGTTGTCCCGGTAGAATAACCACAATAGTCTTCCGGCAAAAAGACCGGGCGAGACCTGAAGAATGAAGGTCGGGGGTTTTTGCAGGTTTGAAAATACTTCATGTACAATAAAGATTGGCGATTTGCACAATGTTATAAAAACCACCTTTTCAGATACTTACTTACGATGTTATTGAACCGTGTGGCATAGTTAATTGTTCCTTATGAAAATAACCCATTTTAACTGACACTATTGTGAAATACACCATTCTATTGTTTGCGATTATTTTTTCTGGTTGTTTACAGGCACAAATAGCTATACCAAAACTTCCTTCTTCTCCTCAATATATTGTGGTCGACAGTAGGGACAATGTTATTGTGCATCTTTACATGGGTAGGATAATAAAAATAACACCCGATGGAAATTTATCCTATATTACCGAGGATATCCGCAAAGGTAAAACTAATCCCTACCCAAGTTGTAATGCAATGGCAATTGATGCCAACGACAACGTCTATATGGCAGGAGAAGACCTTATCTGGAAACTAACTCCCAATGGAAACGTTTCGCTTTTTGCAGGTATACCTTACACATACAAGGCAGTGGATGGGCAACTCAAGGATGCACAATTCAGAAAAATTGAATTTATCAAGATCGACCCGAAGGGAAATTTGTACGTTGCAGACAAAGATGACCGTGGTAACTTTTATCTTATCCGAAAAATAAGTACTGATGGTAAAGTAATAACAATCGCTGATACAAAAGAAAATATTGATTTAAAAACCAAATGGGTGGCAGGTATGGGCGTAGACTCTATTGGCAATGTTTACCTGAGTGATGGCAACGGGCGATGTATAAAAAAATTAGCTTCCGATGGAAAGGTGGCTGCAATGGCCGGACTTTGCAACAAAAGGGAATTTCTACCGGTATATATTCAGGGTGATATAAGCCAGGCGGAATTGATGTCGCCCACGGATATTCTAATTGACAAAAAGGGAGAAATAATCTTTACAGATTGCAGACTCCATCGCATCATTAAAATCGCCAATAACAGTGTAACTACTATTGCAGGCAACAGTGTCATTCAACCAAACAATGTTAATATGGGTGGAAGGGCAAAGGAGGGCTATCAGGATGGGAAGGCATTATCCGCATTATTTAATTTCCCGTTGGGATGCAATATGGCCATTGATAGCAAACAAAACATTTATGTGATAGACGGAGGCAATGATTGTATCCGAAAATTATCAACAGATGGAATGGTAACCACTGTTGCAAAAAAATAAATTAATAAAATCATTCCTTTACAATTAGCTTTTGGATCAGTTGTAATTTGTCTTATCCAATCCAGATAATTCGGCTAAATATCCGGATCAAGTTCCTTTCATCCGCCTGTATCGTACCAATCCAATTGACAAATTGTGGATAACTGTGATCTTGAAATCAAATTTAAAAGATTCAAAATAAATTTTCTACGTAGGTTTAGGTCCATATAAAGTATTTAAATAAGATTTTAACATGTTACTTTGGTAAATTATCATTCCGCGGCAAACCTTTATTTGGACGGACAGGCTGATTTGTAGCTGGTTTCGTAACAGATGTTGAACGGCTCTGTCCGCTGGGTTGTTGTGTGAAAATTTTATTACTTGAAGGTCTTGTCGCCTCTGTATTAACTGTAGACTTTGACCTGTTATTGTTTTGATTAACCTGCGGTCTTGATTCCTGTCTTCTAGCATTGTTTTGATTAACCTGAGGTCTTGATTCCTGTCTTCTGGCATTGTTTTGATTAATCGGTGGTCTTGATTCCTGTCTCGTGGCATTGTTTTGATTAATCGGTGGTCTTGATTCCTGTCTCGTGGCATTGTTTTGATTACCGGATAACCTACCTGGCGCAGGTCTTTGATTGTTTTGATAAGTAGAAGGTCTTACGTCTGCGGATCCGGTATTATTGTGATTATTTGCCGGTCTGGCATCAGATATCCGGCTATGACTTTGTTCGGAACGTTGTTTTGGCTCAAATGATCCTTGTCTGTTGGAAGGAAGACTATTCCGATTTTCAGAAGACCGGTTACCAATTACTCCATGAGATCCAATGTCTTTTCTTGATTGAGGATCAGGCCGGTTGCCAGTGTGGTTGTTATTTCCCTGATGAAGCCTATTGTATCGATCCGATCCTTCGCTTCTTAATTCCGGGTGAGAGTAGGTTCTATTGTAGTATCCATCTTTCTTGTGTTGGATAATTGTAGGGGCGAAATTGTGTCGTCCGGAATAGTAATGCTCGCGAAAATGAGAGTCACGGTATTGATAGGAACGACGGAAATTCCCTTTGTAATAATGATCCATATTTGAATGATATCCAGAATAGGAGTGCCAAAAAAGCGGCTGCCATGGCCTCCAGTAGGAAGGGTAGTAACCATAAGAATATGGAGAATGCCAGACTACGTATGAAGGGAGAAATAGCAAGCTGAGGAGTGGCCAGGCACTTGTTCCCATTGTAGCCGACCTTCCCACAACCATTTCCCGATTTCCTGAATAGCCTGGATTTCTGGTTTGTGAGGCAATACTACCGCCACTAATATTGGGCTCGATGATAAAGTCTTTCCCATAAAGCGCCTCATCGCCGATTAATTGAACCTGAACCCGGTTACTAAGATCTCTACCAACATAAAAAACAGCAATATCCTGACTTTCATTAGCGCTAATTGCATCGCGAAGGATGATCATGTGTGTTTTTCCATCAAAATTATCAATCACGTTGATGTAATCGATGTTGCCATCCCCATTTAAATCAAGGTTATTTATCCTTGAGTTTTCATCATTCAGGTTTTTTTCAAATACCTCCAAAGTCCCGGACTCCTGAAAAAGATTCATTACAGCATACAAATTCAGATTATCGCCAGGCAATCCAAGTGATCCGTCGCTATTATTTTGAGCTTCGATCGGAGAGTGATATTGGATCAAAAAAAGGCAAAAAATAAGGAAAACTAAGTTTTTCATTTTCATGACTTTAGAATAAATATTGTTAAATAACATTTCAAATAACTATGTTAATCTTCTTTCGGAACATTAACTAAATTTAAGCAATTAAATATTGATAAAAATGAATATCTCCCAAATTAATTTAATCTTGAAAATTAATGTATAACACTTTTATTTTTCTACATACGTCATTAAAATATAGACTTAAAATCATTGTTTCTCATTGATAATTAAGTAAATAAGTAGAATATACACCAGAAATAAAATTCCATTAATTAAAATATATAGAAAGACGACGAATGGAATAAAAGCAAATATTAAATTGCTAACCAATGCAAGAATAAAAAACACAACAGAGGTAGCTTTAATATTTGTATTTGTTCTTGGGAAGACCGTATTGGAGCCTATCAGAATGAGTAAAATAGTTACAATAAAAATAAAACTGCCAATACTCAAAATCAATCTGTTTTCGCTTAAATTAAAGGTATACAAGCCATAAGAAAGCAGGGTGCTTAATACTATGGCGATGAGTGCAGGAATAAATTTCAATTTCATCTCTATTGATTTTGTTGAAATGGTGGAGGCGCTAGTGCCACTAATATTAATATTTCAGGTAATTTTTCTGCAATTTCCCATTTTGGCAAACCTGGTTTCCATATATAGGTTTCTTTTCCAATCCTCTTTTCTGTAATCAGACGCGCTATTTCATGTTCTGAAAATGGACCCATTTGCTTGCCATCCAGCATTGCGTAGTAAAATTGTTTAGGAGTTGATTGCATTGGATTCATAACCCCTGGGATGTGCATATTTGTCATTGTGGAATTCATCATTTTAACCATTTGTTGCGCTACGGTCATACTCATTCCAAATTCCACTAATCTGTTAATCGAAAAAAAACTATCATCATTCATGGTATAAAATTTATGAGTTTACAGGGTTGGAGGTAGAGGTGGCAATAATGAAAATATGGAAGTTAGCTCTTGAACATTTCCCGCCAATTCCCAATTTGTCACACCCGGTTTCCATACATAAGTGTTTTGAACAATTTGCCCATTTTGAGCCATTTGCTGCATTTGGTCCCAATTAAACGGGCCCGAAGTTTGTCCGTTTACAGATATACTGTATTGAATCGGAGGGGGTGGAGGGGGTGTATTTTGTTGCGGATTCATATTTTGCCCCATTTGATTCATCATTCCTGCCATCTGGTTACCCATTGCACCACCGAGCATCATGCCGGTCATCATTCCTGCGGGGTTCATTCCTCCGCCTCCTCCTCCTCCACCTCCAACATCCATGGATCCCATTGTCCCAAGACTACCTGCAGCAGTTTTAAGAACTCCTGTTTGCTGGTCGAGTGCGTGAGCTCCAATAAAATTAGTTTCGGTTTGGAGTCGTTGAGCCCGCTGTGCCTCTTCGCGTTGAACCCGCAGGGTTTCTTCCATGTTTTGAGCATTGATAGCCTGAGAATCCTGCATGTTTTTAATATTTATTTCCGTCTGGGCCACTGTTGTTTTGGTAGCCATTTCTGAAGTTACTTTTCGCAATTCCGCATATCCAAAGCTCTCTTTATTGGGTTCGATTGCTGACAAATCAAATCGTTTTAGATTAACACCATAGTCCTTTTCGAAAATTTCGCGTATTGGTACTTCTATTAAATCATTAATTAACAATATCTTTGTTTCAATCTGAAGAACCGGAATTCCCATTTCTGTCGGAATATTCGTAATACGCCCTTTCACATATTTAATTAATGCATTTCTGATTTGCTCGGTAAAATCTTCGATTTCGAAATTTATCATGCGATGAAGCCTGATAAATCCTTTGTAATCTGAAATGTTAAAAGTGAAGGAACCTCTGGCAGCCATTGGCACTGCGAAGTCTAAAAAACGGGGATCAAAGACATCAAAAAACGGTACGCCAAAATTAACCTGGATGTTTCCTGCCAGATTTATAAAGTAGATTTCTGCCTGGAAGGGCGACCCGCCGGAATAGGCCAACCCGATTATTTTCGAGATCACCGGGAAATTGGCTGTTTTTATAGTATCGTCATGAGGCCCTTCAATAAAGTCCTGCATCGAACCATCATTATTTTTGTAGACAAATACGGCTACCTCTCCTTGCTTAACACGCAGACTACTGCCCCAGCGGATAGCATTTTCTTTAATCGAACTGTTGGCATAACCACCCGGACTCCATTTGTGAACAAGATATTCCTGCTCGTCGCATCGTATTACGTCCAACATCCCTCCTTCGTTTCTTTTAGTGCCAAATAAGCCCATAACTTATGAATATAATTTGTTAAAAATCAGTTTCTTCTTCAACCATCACTCTTTTTCCTGCAGGTAAATGACTATTTACTTTTGCTTTTTTCTCGATAAATTGTTTAAAATAACTCTCTTCAAACTGTTCTATATCATAATCTTTGCTGGTCTTGATCCATTTTATTTGTACCAGTTCAGATGCTGCATTATCTGTTTTTCCGGCAGAAATCATTGAATCAATGGTGGCTAGTTTCTGTTCTATCTCCTTGAGTTGAATTTTAGATTTCAATTCTGTTATGTTTTGAACTGATTTGAGTTTAAATAATAGCTTGCCTGCCTCTTCCAGGTTATTCGATTTTATCAATTCGGCACCTTTAAAGGTTAACTCAATTTCTGAAGCTGCTAACTCTTTTTCAATCTCCGATGCTGTTTTCGGTTCTGGAAGGAAAAATGCAAGAATAAGTAGTGCTAAAATAACTGCAAAACTAATCCATTCAACCATACGCCTTTTGCGAACTGCTAATTCAACTGATCTCCATTCTTTTGTATACTTTTCAAGTTGTTGTTTTATTTTTTTGTCTTTTCCATATAGAGCTTCAAATTTTCCACCGGTATCATCTAATTGAGCCTTCAGTGGTTTTAATGCTTGTTCTATATTTTTACTTCTTGTAACCAGGGATAAGAAACTCTTAATAAGAAATATTATGCCAATAATGCCAAACCATCCATTTACCTTGTAAGCCAACATAAAGGCAATTATTGTTAAGATAGGCATTGTTATTTTTGAATTGCTGTTGGAAGATGAGAAAAATCCGGATACCCCTGTTTCTTTCACTAATTTCAGAATATAATCCATGCGTATGGTCATATTCTCAACGGAATAATCCCCATCCAGATTGTTTACTTTGCCGCAATACGCGCAAATCCTATTGTTAGGTCTAAGTTCTGCCGCGCATGCCGAACATTTATCTGTATAAACTTCACTCATTTTAGTTCATATTTAACTTGGAATAATCAATACTGTTTCTGCTTTGATTAATGAAATCGCTTGCATTGTCCTTCCAGAAGATTAATTTTAGCCTTGCGATATTGTTAACAAACCCTCGCATTCCACCAGCTTCCCTTTCAGCTTTTTTTTCGCTGTAAACCTGTTTCTGATACTCTTTTTGCAATTTTACCGCATCATTATATTTCTTTGTCTCCAATTCCCATCGTTTATTCTCATCCGTATTTAATTTGTTCTGCACCTCATTAACAAGGTTTTGCACATTAGGTTCGCAGGTTGAGAAAGGGCTTATGGAGTTTATGATTTCGGCAACCCTTTGAGCTCCAAACGAATTCTGATTAGCCATCCACGCAGTTTTAGCATTCCGGATAGTCACAAGACACTCTTTGTCTATTTTTTGTTGGTAGATCATTTGCATTGCATCCATGCTTTTAGCATAACATTCTTCGCAAACATCAGTTACTTCAGCCAGTTTTAAGATGGCTGCATCGTATTCACCTCGGTTTGCCAGGCCGTTCGCATCCCGGATGATAAAATCACATTGAGTATTATAATAGTCAACGATTTTCGACTTTCCTGTTTCAATAAATTGTTTGATATCCTGGTTGTTAATATTTATTTTATTAATAGCATCAATAAATGCCTTGGTTTCAATATTTCCAACTCCAACACCTAAGAGTGGAATAGTTATACTGGCAAACTTTTTTTGATCAACGGCATCAACTATCCACAATGTAGCATCAATTTTCATTGATGTCATTACGGGGGGGCCAGGGAGGATTTCTTTGTAGATCACTGCCAAACTTGCTATTATTACAAAGCGCGGATTGATAGCTTCTCCACCCATTCCATTAATTGAAGCAATCTGCGATAGTTTATTCTCCAGTAAACTCTTTGCCTGTGGAGGTAGATATTCTGCTTGTTCAGGAACATAAGTATTTAATACAATCCGACCAATATCAGTTAGTTTGACCTGTGAATAGGTGGTGTATTGAGTTAAAATAAGTATTAGTATAAGGAGGATTTTCATAATTATTTATTTAAAGATCTAACGATTTGTTACAGCTTTTATTTATCACCCAGCACTAATGTAGCTTGTCCTAATCCTTTAATAACTAGCTTATTTATAATGCCGAAAGGTGGATTTTTCAAATAGTTTTGTAAATCCCTGCAAAATCCCCTGGCATCAATAGCTCTGCCATTTCCATCAAATAGAGGAATTCGAACCTGTTCAAAGAGCATCATATTTTCAGTAGCATCAGTGGTACTGAACCGTCCGTTTATAGTATGTTGAGAGAGCCACTCCTCAATATATACATTTAATTCCTTCCCGTCAAAGTCCGTTTCAAGATCTTTGTCCCAGGTATTAAACTTCTTAATTCTTAGCGTAATTTCTCTTCCATTTGTAAATAAATCATCAAAATGTGTTTGTAGCGAGCTATTGAAGTTGTCCAGGTGGGAAAGTACTGCTTCCTCCAATAGCAAGGGTACTACCGCCGAAAATGATGGTGCTCCGGTTCCTGCAGCGGTTGCAATTTGTTTGTCGGTATAAGAATCTATTCCCTGCAAATTAAAAGTGATCGATTTTTTAGGCCCCTGGTTATTAATAGTCCAGGTTAATTGCATGATAATATCGGCTTTAGCAATTTTTTTCAGCTTATCGACAGGACTTTCATTAATCGTTCCTCCATTTTTACTCATTAACATCGACTCTTCGGCACTTTCTGTGGCTAAACTTTTTAGTTCGCTCTCGGCATTTTTTAAAGGGAAACCCCTGTCAGCCATCATTCCGTTTATTTTACTAATGACCAATATCAAATCGGAATTTTCCTGAAAAGCCATTTTATAATCGGGCACTTTCTCTCTCGTGCCCTGATTGTCGAACTCGATCATATACCCATTAATATTACACCATACATCACTGGGCAATATCATGATGGAAGGCTTTTTGGCTTGCGGGAAAGCAAGATTAGAATTTGAAACCATTAAAATGGCTAACAGAAATAAGATAAAACAATTTTTCATCTGATTAAACGCTAATGTTTATTTTTATAAGACACTTAAAATCCATCGGTAAGTTTTTTAACGATTCCTGCTGTCTCCAGATCTTTTCTTAACTGGGTATGGCTAACCGAGACTATCACCCCCATATTATACTGTCTTCCAACCTTTATCCTGTCATTTGGATCAATAGAACCATCACTGCTGATGTTTACATAATCCAGGTATTTTCCACCATCTGCAAAAAATGCGTTGAAATAGTCGCCAAACTGTTGTTCTGAACCTGAAGCTGTTAATAAAGGCCTGTTCATACAGCCAGGTTCTCCAGTGGTTATTCCTTTAAATATAACGGCATAAACAGCATTCTTTTTTGCCTGCTCAATTGCCACATTTGGATTTTTCCCAAATCCCCACACTTTTACAAGCTGAGTACCATCCATACCTGTTCCCATGCATTGAATATCAAAATTATAGGACGCATTGCCGTTCTTTTGTGCCAGTGACAGCATACCGTACGATGTAAGGATCAGAAATATAGCTAGACAAAGAGTATTTGATTTTTTCATTCTATATTGATTGTTTATATAGTTTAACTTTTGAATGAAGTTAAGTTTTAAAACTGTAACCTTAAACCAACATCCGTCGAAATTCCTTCTCTTTCAGGATAAAGTTCAGTCCACTTAACCTGATCATAATGACTTTCTCCGTCAGATCCGGAGACTCCGGTTAAGAAGCTGTAATAATTCACCCCTACCATTATTTGAATATTGTGCCTTAGATTTATCCCCAATTTTATTCCTGGTTTAAGAAAGTAGGCTCCATAAGTATTATTATCAGAAGCACCATCTGAGGTCTCTTCCTTGCCATAAGCAAAAGAGGGCTCCAGCTGAAATTTTCGTCCAAAATAAAATGACTTGCTTATTCCTATGTTATATCTGGTAAAATTTACATCGGTGTAATCATACGTCTTTTTATCAGTAGCAAATTCTGCGAATAATTTTAAACTTGGAGGAAATCCATGAACCAGTTTATTTATCATATACTCTAGACCAATTCCATAACCTCCTATATTACCTGAACTGTAATTAACGAAAATTCCAATTCCTTTATCATTTTTTTGTTTTAGTAGCATACCTTCTTCAACCCGATTCCCGCCGATTTGATAAAATTTTGAAACATCAGTACTATGTCCGGTAGCCATCGCTCTGTTGTCAATGATTTTGTTCGTGGCACGAACTACAGCTCTCTTAACTTCCTTGATATCCCCGTTATGCTTTTGAACTTTTTCATAAATAAAATAGCGGTCATCAACTTTTAAGCCCTCCTTTTTGCCAATTTTTGCAGTAATTGGATTTGCTGATATTACAGTTGTTTTTACCTGAAAGGCCTCCAATGTTTTGGCTATATCGTATTCTGCTTTTTCAACGCCTTTAGCCACCATTTCACTAAAAAGCTCGTCATCCGACTTTTGTACTGTAAACATGGATAAAATAGCATAATCACCTTTTTGGGGCTTTAACTGCATCGCATTTAGAGGTCCGGAAACACTTTCTAAATAGGAAACAGGGAATATGCTTGACTCAAACCTTGCTGAGCGTTCTGCCTTGGTTTTATCATTGTCCTCCTTATTTAGCCAAAGATCATCATAGATTACACTGTAAATCGATTCATCATAATTTAGCTTGTATAAATACGCTGAGTAATTTCCAATCCAGCCATGTGAAGTTCTTTGATTAGAAGCTGTATTATTGGCGTCATAATATTCATCTGCAGTTTTTACTCCTGAATAATCCATAACTAAAATATAGCTGTTGGCTATTAATTTATCCCCAATGTCCATTATCGCGGAAAGCCCTTTTTTAGAGTTTCCGGCAATCGCAACGTCCATCCCTTTTGCATTATAGTGGGCACGTTCCTCAATTAATTTCATATCTAATGAACCATCAGATTGACGATTGTACCATTTTGCAATAATGCTGTTGCCAATCTTGTTTTGATTGAATGTATTTAGGATTGAATTCGAAGCGTTCATTGTATTGCTTCGATTTCCTTCCATGTTAATCGAACGGACGCTTAACGTATTATCGTCAAATTTGCTGGGAACATCAACCTTTAAAAATTCTGCCTGTATCTGAGACGCGTGTATCTCACCCGGATAGTTTATTAATAACATAGTTAAAGCACTACGGTCATATTTATTGGTATTGATCGGAGATTTTACCAGTTTCCCTTCTCTGGCCACATTTTGACCCAATACGTCAAATACCATTAGAAGCATCGTCATCTGTAAAAACAGACAAGTGATTTTGGAATTAATTTTCATAATCAATTTGGTTGTTAGTTTTCCTACTCATAAGGCTTTTCGGTACCGCCCCGTTTTAAAACTGGTTTCTGGTCTCCCTTACATATAAAATTTAATTAATATATTCTTAGGTTTGATTTTGAACTTTATCTATTTAAAAGTATAAAATTGATTATGATTAATTTTATTTTCTGGATTTATTTACCTGATGTTTGTCATATTTTGACTATTTATATTTATTCTTTACAATGTTTATGTTGTTGTGTGTATTTATATAACAGGTGTAGTTAAACTGATAATAGACGTAACTATTATGAATATAAGTGTTTTTATATAAAGTCGTGGAAAATCACTTAATCTAAGCTTAAGAGCTCAATAAGTAGTTTTAGGAATACCTATTAGTCAAATTCTTTACTAATTTGGACGTCAATTATATTGTAAAAGTCATCAAGAATTGACTCTTGATGACTTGTTTTTTGTTAAATTAAAGAGAGTGAATGGATTGTTTTGAGAGTGAAAAAATACTAAATATGCGTATTCTACGATTAGTGTAAATCATTAAAACGGAATAAATGTGAACTCCATTGTTCTTGGAGGATTTTCAGTATTATCGACAACAGACAAAACCATTCTGGTTTCAGTCAAAGCTATAATGGTAGCGTTATCTCCGTCCATAATTAGATACTTTTCATCAGAAGATAAAGCCCAGGTACCGGTATAGATAGCCTCAGACGGATCACATTTAATAGCGCCGGGATTACTCGTATAGGTGCCATTTATCGCAAATGTCATAAAATCGTCCTTGGAACAATCTTCAAAAATTCGTGCGACTCCATTGATTTTTTCGGATGATACTTTCCATTTTGATGCCGTTAAAATCTCTTTTTTTGTTTTGGTTACAGCATCTTTCTATAATACTCCCCAAAAATAGGACAGATAGTTAAGATATAAATTTACATCTTTAAAATAAAATTTATGTCAACAAGTCGGAGAAAATTCAGTAAAGAATTCAAGTCCAAAGTTGTTCTGGAAGCGCTCAAAGAGCGGGT
>CAIXCY010000048.1 GCA_903918045.1 uncultured Bacteroidia bacterium | reverse complement strand
ATCAAAAGTTTCGCTATATAGAAACTGCTTCGGTGATTTTTTTTACTGTGACCCATACTTGTAAATAGGTCTCATAAAATCAGCCCTACCGTTCCAAATGGAACAAACAGGATTGATAATAACCAGATCTATACTAGTAAAGTAATTAAAAGCAATAAGCCTACATTAAGACAAGCAAATATTATGAATAATAATTGAAGGTGTAACGTATTAACTCACAGGTGTAAAGATTTTAGCAACTGGAGTAAGTCTAATCTTCTGCTACGACCAAAAAAAGGGAGCTTTCCCTCCCCTTTATTCAGAAATTGATCTGATCTTCGGTATCATGAACCTTCAGATCGGGGATCTTTTTCAACTTCGGCCGAAACATTTGGCACAACCTGAACCGAAATAGGCAGAACAAGATCCCGAGTTTTATTTCGATCTCACCGGCAACCAATCCAAACATATCGGCATCCCTGCATTTTGCTCCGGATAACTCACTAAGATCTCCGGCGTCGCTGAAAATAGAGTCGGTTTACTTAGGTGGGACAACAAAGCCAAATAAAAAAGAGTCGGTCTTATCAGGCAGAACTTCCAAGTCGAACAAGATAGCTCCGGCTTTCTCACTTCGAGCTCCGGAACCGAACAAAAAAGGTCCGGCTTTCTCTGAAATTGGTCCGGCCTGGTCACAAATAGCTCCGGCTTTCTCACAAATAGCTCCAGCGTCGAAGAAAATAACCTCTAAGGCGGTATTATACTATATTAAGAGCCTGACTTTAAAATAGACTTAACTTACTAAGTCAAATAAAGTCAGGCTCCTAACTAATAAAATCACCTATTGGCAATCAAAATTCAGTTTATGCACTTGGAAGTTTAGTTGTTGGTCTTCCGGGGAAACGTGCCGACAGATCGTCATAAACACTTTTTAAGCCGACCTCACCGGCAGCGATGGCGGTTTTCAGGGCACTGTAAAAGGCCAGAGAGGCGGTGTAGGCTTCACTGCCGATCTTCAACATCGTGTCATCCACCTCTTCAACAAGTTTTTGGGCTGGTGCAGCAATTTGAAAAAGCCGGTTATAAGACTCTACGTCGTTACCGTATTCGGTAATGTCGAGATATTTAGGGAGCACATCCGGGTTTTGCCGGGCATAATCAATCGACTTGGATACAAAAGCCTGCGTTTTATTTCCCATCTTTGGTAATGTACGACGCTCTTCCGGCGTAAGGGTAATCAGGTTTGGTAAATTGGAATGAATCATATCAAGGCCTGCCTGGATATGATTCATGGCTTCGTCGTTAATGACGATCGAGACGTTGTTTTTCATGTTCATAACTAATTTAAATTAAGTGAAATATAATCTTTTTCTTAAATTTACACACATTATTTGAGAAATGGTAATTTTCAGAAATAAAATAAATAGAAAAATAAATTGGATTTAAATGGAGAAATTATTTCACCGGTCTCTAATTCAACCTCATAAAGGTCATCCATGAATTTTGTTTCAAATTCAAAGGTTACAAGCGGCGAATTAAGTAAAATAAATAAATCCCAATCTGAACTCTTTTTTGCTGTGCCTTGAGAAAAATATCACCAAAAAAATGTATATGAAGAATTTAATATAGAACACTTTGATTATAAATATCCTGAGTATGTTAATGCCTGGGATAACTTCTCAGCATAAGCGCTTATTGACTTAAATCTCTTCAGCAAAAACAGGTTGCATCCTTCTGCTTCCGGGTTAAGAATAGTTGCTTTTTGCAAAAAAAACAGGTGATCTAGTTAATGGTTAGAGGTAATTGAAGCTACGGGAGTCATTTTCCTACTCTAGTCAGGGTGTCAACAACGGCAAACAAATTGGACTTCAGGATTTTCCGAAACTCAACCGGAGAAGGATCGATGACGTTGAGTGTTGATTGTCCATCAGATTCTTTTGTCTTATTTACCTTTGTAATTTTTTTTAACCGGCTTAACATTATTGAATCTTCGCTTAAGAGTATGCAATAATATATTCGGTCCTTTTCCTTTTTACCCAAAACTAAAGACCAGGGCTTGCGATTTCCATTAGAAATATTCAGAAAGTAGAGATGTTTATAAATTCGCAACACCACTGAATCAGAAAGGGTAAAATCAATATCGTGAAGTTTCAAATTATCTGCAATTCTTTTTTCAGTAATCCGAATTGTGTCCTTGCCACGTAAGTAGTTACCGCGCAGATTCCTTGGAATAACTTTTTGGTTCTTTGTAACCCAAACCGGTTGTGGTGAGCTAAATTGAACATCACAGCCGAAAAAAAGCAGAACTAAAACAACAAGGCAAATTGTCAGGATAAATAATCCCGGAAGTTTCGATTTCATACCGGGCAGTATTAAATTTTAGTTTTCCAACGAAGTTAGAGTTTTAAAAAGATGATCCTGAACCCGGTTATTAAACATGCAAACCAATTCGCAAATTTAGAATCAGATCCTAAAAGATATCTGTCGCAGATACCACTGTAGCTAAAAATTACTCTATAACTTCCTCCAATACCGGAGTCTCGCTATAGCCCAAATAATCAAGTATCAGAGTGCTGGTAAAGTGACTCGGATATTTTCCGGAAAATGTATCACCCCCCTTATAAAATTCAAGGAGGCTTTGACATCCGGAATCCTGAAATATTTTTCTGATTTGAAGGTTTCCACCAACATCAGAAGTCATAAAACTACTTAACCTATCCAGTGCAAGAAATTTGGTATCCAATTTTTGAAGTCCTGTATTTTTCCACAGTAAATTTCCTTCCGGAGTGCCACTTTGGGTAAGAAACAGGAAAGTCCGAACCACTGCAATTCCATTAACCAGATCAACCCTGAAATAACCGGCTTTAATACCAAAAATCTGATATTCAATCAATAGATTATGATAGCTGTCATAAGATATATGTGGATTCTGAAAAGAGAGAAACATATTAAACTGAGCCAGGCTTGGGATAATTGAATCCATCCGTTCAGACAACCGGATCAATGCGTGTGATTGAACATAAACAGGAATCGGTTTATCCGGCAAGAAATGTTCAACTCCAAATAATTTGGGATTTAAGGCAGTCCATTGCAATCCTGTGCAGGGATGAGCCCAGCCAAGCCTAACTGCCGGTCGTCTCTTGCCATTTAAAATAAACTGCCTGCATTGGTGAATATCTTTATGAATTTCAACGCGGTTGCACACGCCCGATAAACCATCCTCTGCCATATCTATTTCATAATTCATCCAGTAAAAATAATCTCCAATATTACTAAGGCAGCTACTGATTGTTGTAAAAATAGCTGTTAACCGACTGTTGTATTCTTCATAAGGTTCGGGATCGTTGCAGAAATTGGAAAGTGCGGCTTTTATCCTTGGCGCATTGGCAAAATCCTCTTTGGTGAATATTTGCCCCATATAAAATGTAGTCAGACCGACTGTCAAAAAATCATCAATCGATATCGACTGATTAAATTTTGAGAGCACTAATGTCTCTTTCTTCAGCCAGGCTGACAAAATATGTCTAAGTTCATTTAATAAATTATTGGGTATTGCATTACCTTTAGCAGGAAAAACCGATAAGGAATGGCACCGAATGATGTAAATCCGATCCAAAATAGTCTGAGGGATCAGTGAAAAGACCTCTTCACCACTACAGCTATTAACGAAATGTTTCAATTTCCGAAGGAATTCATTCTTATGATGGGCCCTGGCAATTGACTCAAGTTGATGCCCGCTTGGTTTTTTCTTTCGCTGTGCCATCCTCCGGTGATTTATTTTTAAGCATTAAACTTAATAATCAGGATACAACAAAAAGCTTTTTTTAAATATACGAAGAAAAAAAATAAAAAGTGTGATCCGGGCTATCTAAGTTTTATGAATGATTTGTTGTCGTAATTACATATTTCTACTTTTGATACTCGCCACCCCTTACCTGGGCTGCGCTCAGCAACCTAAAAGAAAGGAATTTAAAAGCATATCTAATTAATAGGCTTCTTGATTGTTGGAATTTAGAGGGGTCTCAAATACAAAAAATAAGAGATCGATTCACCGGGGTGAAACGATCTCTTACCTGTAATTCTAACATCTGAAGAAACATCCGATTTACTATCGGGAATAAATATTTGCAGATTATTTGCGCTTTTTATGACTGGACGCTTTAGTTGTCTTTGCATGATGGACTGGTGCGGAACTACCAACGCCGAATGCCTTTTCAATTGCAGCCTCTGCAAGTGGTTCCATAACGTTATATCCTGCTTCATTGGGATGAACACCATCTTGTGAATATTCCGCTTTCAATCCATTCCTTTCATCAACCATGGAGGAGAAAAAATCGAGGTAAATACTCCCACTCCTCTCTGCATAGGCTTTTATCAGTTTGTTCAGGGCAATAATTTTCGGAGCCGGTTCAAGTCCTGGTTTCCAGGGATAATCGTAGACCGGCAGAACAGAACAAAGGATAACCTTTATATCATTTGCTTTGGCTAACTGAGCCATTGAGATGATATTATCCTCGATCATCTCAAGCGTTGAAGGGCCAGTATTTCCGGCAATATCATTTGTGCCGGCCAAAATAACTACCACTCTGGGTTTAAGCTTGATCACATCTGCCCTGAACCGAAGCAACATCTGTGGGGTGGTTTGTCCGCTAATCCCACGATTCAGATAAAATTTACCTGTAAAAAACTGAGGATGCATATTAACCCACCCTTCGGTAATTGAGTTTCCCATAAACACCACCCGCTTTTCATTCGGGGTTGGCAAGACCTGATTTGCATTTTCAGCTCTAAACCGCTCTAAATTTGCCCATTCCTGAGCAATCGAAAATTGTGCAGTAAGTACTGATAATAAAAGTAATGCAACTATAAATTTTAATTTTCTCATGGTTTTAAATTAATCTTATTTTTCTGGTTAAAATATGCGTTAACATTTGTGTTCAGCGACCAAATTAATATTTATTCCGGAAGGTGTCAATTTTTCTTTATAACAAATAAAAGGTGTCAATTAAATGTGAAAGGTTAGGCCTTTAAGATGTCCAAAATATCAAGGTCCTTGCATATCTTACGACATAAGTTCTCCTTAATATCTGGATGCCTTGGAATCGTTGAGACTTTACCGTTGGATAAATTCCTGTATAGAGAATGGCTACTACCTTCCCTAAGGAAGACACAATTGTTTTTTTCCAGGTAGCTGATTAACTTATTCCTCTTCATCAGAAGTTAAACGACATGGTTTGAGTTATTGATTTATTGCTTTTCTTTCCATACGTCGCTCTCTTCTCTTCAAATACCATATTAACGGCATCAGCAAGGTTCTCTTTTGCTTCCTCCAAAGTTTCTCCCTGTGAATTTATACCGGATATTTCCTCCACATAGGCAATAAATCCACCTTCTTCGCATGGTTCAAAAACAGCTGTCAATTCAATATTTTTCATCTTCAAATATTTTTATGAAGTCCCTTCATCCTTTACAAAGTTAGCGTAATTTAGTGAAATCGAATCTCTATTTTTTCACCTCAAACCGATATTTTCCGGAACCCAGCTTCAAAGCCATTTCATTTTTAATTGTGTATTTGGAATTGATTAGTGAAGCAGAAACAGGTTTCGAGTTTAAGGTGATCAACTCTTTAGAACCGGTTGGAAGGATTACAGTTGCTGAAGTATTAACAGGAATTTCAACCACGAGGGAAAATACGCCGTTCTCCATCTTCCAGTCTGAACCTATAATTCCCTGAATCGAATTATAGGATCCTTTCGCCCAGGTGAGTGTACCACCCGGACGGGGATGGATCGTAAAATGTTTGTATCCCGGATGGGTATCATCAGAATTAATTCCAAGGACATTCCGGTACATCCACTCCCCTACCGCGCCAATGGAATAATGACAGAATGAGTTCATTCCCGCATCCTGGAATCCGCGCCCTTTGACATAGCCATCCCACCGTTCCCAGATCGTTGTGGCACCCTGATTGATCGAATATAGCCATGAAGGGAACCGCTCCGATTCGAGAAACATATACGCAAGATCGGTCCGGCCATATTTTACAAGCTCCTTCATCATCATAATGGTGGTCATAAATCCGGTCGAGATGCGATTATCATACTCTTCGATGCATTTGAGGAGATGATTAAAGGCCTGTATACGTTTGTATTCGGGGAGCAATTCAAAATTCAATGCAAGCGCATAGGCCGACTGGGTATTTCCCTTTATTCCGCCATCCTTGTCAACGTAGGCTTCGTTAAACTTCTTCCGGATATTTTCAAATAAAAGCTGATAATCTTTTGCGTCTTTTTCATTTCCCAAAACAGTGGCCATCTGAGAAAAGAGTCTCGCAGAATTGGCATAAAAAGCGGTGGCGAAAACATCCTTGGGAACTTCGCCCCTCGTTTTTGAATAGCCCTCTGCAATAATTGTATTCGCATTGAGCCAGTCACCATAGTTGTTTCCGATATCTTTAAGCCAAAGGAAACCGGGATTCTGCCTGCGGATATTCTCAAGATAGCGTTTCATGGCTACGTAATGATTCCGGAGCAACTCCTTATCGCCGTAGTTCTGGTACATTCTCCAGGGGACAATAACACCTGCATCACCCCAGGCAGGGGCATTGCTAAAACGGATATCGGGCTTGTTGGCATGTGGTGCGATATCGGGAAAAGTTCCCCTGATGGACTGTGCATCGCGGATATCCTTGACCCACTTGGTGTAGAATGCGGCCATATCCATATTGAACATGCTGTTCTGGCAAAAGACCTGTGCATCACCCATCCATCCCATCCGCTCGTCACGCTGCGGACAATCGGTAGGAATACTGGTCATATTATCGCGCTGCGTCCAAAGAATATTCTTCGTCAGCTGGTTCAACTTCGGATTGGAGCACTCAAAAGAACCGGTAATCTCCGGATCGGAAGAGAGGGCACAGGCTACTATTGTTTGCGGATCAGGAGCATTTGTTAAGCCTGAGATTTCGATATACCTGAAGCCATGGTAGGTAAATGTAGGCTCAAATTCATCCTCTCCGCCGGAAAGGATATAGTCGTCATTCTGAATTGCGGCAGCCAGGTTTTTGGTATATAACGATCCGTCAACATCCAGCATTTCGCCATGGCGAATTTTTATTTTGGTCCCTTTCGTCCCTTTTACCTTAAAGCGGGTCCAGCCCGTCAGGCTTTGGCCAAAATCAACAATATACTTGTCTCCGAAAGGTGATATCTTAACAGGAGGCAGTAATTTATAAACGCGAACCGGTTCATTTTTCTGTGCCTCAAGGTTCTTATCCACTGATGCATCTACAAAGGCATTCTCCCATGCAGCGTCATTATAATCAATATTTTTCCACCCTTGCGGGATATTTTGCGCATCGATCATCTCACCCAGAAAGTTGTCGGCCGAAATAATAAATCCTTTCGGGTTAATCTTCCATGTGCCATCGGTTGCGATAACCTGGCTTGTTCCATCCGTATAATTAATAACCAGCTGGGCTATCAGACGGCGATCGTTTCCGTAGACTCCCCTTTTAGGGTAATCCTTGTGCCATTTCGTTGGTCCGAGCATCCCCATATACCAGCCATCACCCAAAAGCGATGAGAGGACATTGTCGCCAACCTTCAGGCTTTGAGTGACATCATAACTCTGATACTGAACCCGCTTATTGAAATCGGTCCATTCGGGTGCCAACACATGATCGCCCACTTTACTTCCGTTAAGGTCTAATTCGTAATATCCTAATGCTGAAGCATATAAAAACGCGGACTTTACAGCAGATTTCACCATGAATTTCTTGCGCAACATCGGCGATGCGGGGGGCACAGGCCGCTCATTTTTCAATTCAACCTTTGAGGCCGGGTCATATTTATCGAGATTATCTTTATAAACCTTCTGAACAAGATCTGGCTGATCGCCAATCCATTTTGCCTTCCAGTCTGTTTTATTAAGCAAGCCCATACTCCAGAAAGCAGCTTCGCTCCATGGAGTGGAATCGGTTTGATTATTCCACACCTTAACCTTCCAATAACACTTCTGCTCACTGGCTAATGGTTTTCCCTTATAAACCAATTGGGTAGTTGCATCTGAATTGATTTTCCCGCTATTCCAAAGATCGGCTTTCTCTTCCGTTAACTTTTCGGCGGAGGTGGCAACAAGGATCTGGTATGCCTGTTGCTTCTGATTAAAAACCTGGTCAGAGGCAGCCACAAGTTTCCAGCTAAGACGTGGTGCCGCAATATCAATTCCTAAAGGATTGGTTAAATATTCGCATTTCAGGGCGGAGGGTTTTATTTCCCTGACTTCGCCGGAGAAAGCGTAAAGGGAGGTAAATGCCAGTACGAGCGATAGAAATGTTCTAAAAATTTGCATAAGATAATTTTAGTTATTTGATATTTAAGGCAATATGGTTTGTTTAATTGGATGACAATAAGCTACTAAGGTAAGAAAATGAAAATAAGGTTTCCAAAATTTAATGACGAATAATATAAGTTATTAGAATAATTTAATATCGTAAAGATTGCTTCGTTCCCGATACGCTATCGCTATCGGGGCGGGCAGTGCCTCCTACTAATGACAGTATTTTTTTGGTAAATTAATAAAGAGATTCCTCACTGCGTTCGGAATGACACGCTTCATTTTGGAGGAGGTGTGGGT
>CAIXCY010000047.1 GCA_903918045.1 uncultured Bacteroidia bacterium | reverse complement strand
AACCAGGCCGCCGGAACATACACCTCTGCCACACCATTTTCAGTTACTGTAAATTACAACTAATACCGGTTTTCCTGTTCCTTTGACGCGAAGATTGTCTATAGGTGGAAATAGACTGATAAATTTTCGCTTAGTTTAGACCAATATTGACTCATTAAAAGATTTAGTTTCGGTTTTTCATTAAAATTTTAAGTATAAAATGACCATAATGCAACGCAAAATGAAAAAAGTTTTTCTGCTGATTTTCAATATTGCATTACTGTCAATCACATTTGTTCATAAAGGGAGCGCCCAGGCATCGGTATCTGCAACTGCCACTGCTCAGGTTATTGCAGCGCTAACGGCAACAGAAACTTCTCAGCTGAACTTTGGACGCTTTTCTCCCGAGACCCAAGGAGGTTTAATCCTTCTAACACCCGATGGTGTTCTAACAACCCAAGGTACTGTAATTCCAGGGGGAGGGTCGCACAGTTCTGCAAGTTTCTATATTACAGGCGAATATAATGCCACTTTTACAATTGTCCTGCCATCCGGGGCAGCGGTACTAACCAACACACTGAATTCAAAAACCATGCAGGTTAACGGGTGGCAATCGATCCCCGCTCCCGGTACAGGGACTGGCAAACTCATCGGCGGAGCTATGACAGTTATGGTTGGAGCTGTGCTAAATGTAGGGGATATGAATGCAAATCCTGTCGGAATCTATACAGGAACCTACACCATTACCTTTTCCTATAATTAGTAATTCTTAATGTTCAACTTTATTGATAATTTGAACCTTAGCTAATAAATTCGGATTGCATTGTTAACTAATGACTTTACGAACTATAAATAAGATAACTCATTATTATTTTTTATATATTTGGGCAAATTATTTTTAGACTTAAAATCATGAAGAAATCAGAAATTATGAATAAATCCATTGATCACTACGGTTCAGGTTATTTTTTGATCTTTCTTTTTACATTTCTTTTTATCTCAGGATTTGCTGCCCAGGGTATACAGGCGCAGGGAAATCTCCTGATCACACCCCGTCGGGTGGTATTTGATGGAAAGAAGCAGTCACAAGATTTAAACCTTGCAAACACCGGAAAAGATACTGCAAAGTACAATGTATCGATCGTACAGTACCGGATGAAGGAGGACGGCGCTTTTGAGGAGATTACAACACCTGATGAGGGGCAGAATTTTGCCGATAAATTTATTCGTTTCTTCCCGCGCTCGGTCACACTTGCTCCGAACGAAGCCCAGGTTGTTAAAATGCAGCTGATCAAGACTGACCAACTTAAGCCAGGTGAATATCGTTCGCACGTCTATTTTAGGTCAGTTCCAAAGCAGACTGCTCTGGGAGTCGAAGAGAAGCTAAAAGATTCTACAGCAATCGGGGTAAAACTGATTCCTATCTTTGGGATTACAATCCCTGTTATCATTCACTCCGGTGAATCAACGACAAAAGTTTCCCTTTCAGATCTTAAGTTGAATATCATCAATGATACAATTCCAAGGCTTCAATTGGCTTTTAACCGTACTGGAAATATGTCTGTTTATGGAGATTTGCTCGTTGAATATATTTCAGGTCAGGGTGATACCAAACAAGTGGGTACTGTAAAAGGGATTGCAGTTTACACACCGAACCTGACGCGGAGATTCCAGATGGATCTTGACAACAAAAATAAGGTGGATTACCATAACGGAACTCTAAAAGTAACCTATTCGGCTCAATCAGACGTTAAACCGGAAAAATATGCCGAAGCGGAGTTAAAATTACCTTAATCAATCGGATTAAGTGCGCTTTTATACCCCGCTTTTAGTACTTTAAATATAAATGATTAAACGACTAATAACGGGTAATAAACTTCTAATTCTGGCATTAATACTAATGTTGCCCGGCTTGGAAGGTTATGCAGTTACCAGAACAAGTACAGCCACCGGAGGTACCTGGTCGGTTGGAACAACCTGGGTGGGTGGAACAGCTCCTGCAGCCGGTGACGATGTTATTATTGCAACTACAGGAACCGGAGTTGTGACTGTAAATGCGACTACAACATGCAATAGTCTGGTAATTAATAGTGGAGCGATCCTGACATTAAACCGTAATTTTTCCGTAACTACTACTACTGCAATAACAGGCAGAATAAATTTTGCATCCTCCAGTGGTACTCCACGTTCCATGACTTTTACAGGTGATGTCACTCTTAACAGTGGTGCCGTTTGGAATGAGCTTGCCGCCGGAAACGGATCTAATGATACCTTCAATTTTGGTGGGAATTTCACAAACAATGCCACCACTTTTAATAGTGTTGGAACAGGAGTACATACTTTTAGTGGAGCTGCAAAAACACTAAGCGGTTCAACGATTACCTCTATTGGCGCTTTGACAGTTACCGGATCATCTACAAATGTCGGGACACTTACAGCCAGAACTTCATTAACTGGCGCAGGAACATTGACCAACGGGAATGGTACAACCGGAACACTGAATATAGGGGGTACAGCAACAATCACAACTCTAACAGCCACAGCAGCGAATAACCTGGTAAATTACACTGGCGCTGCACAAACGGCAAAAGTAACTACTTATAATAATTTAACGCTATCCGGTTCAGCAGCAAAGACATTTGCCACTACCCCTACTGTGAATGGGGTTCTTTCAATGGAAGGGACTGCAACTGTTGTGGTT
>CAIXCY010000046.1 GCA_903918045.1 uncultured Bacteroidia bacterium | reverse complement strand
GAGAAGAAACCACAAAACGTGGATTTGCTTTCATAACCCGCAATTATCAATGTACAGACTGTTCCGGATGCATCGTCCTGGAACAATGCACTAAGTCGAAAGAACAGCACAGATCAATAACTGTCAACCGAAGACTTGATCAATACCGAACTAAGACAAGGGATAATTTGAATACGGAAACTGGAATTTCTTTAAGAAAACGCAGGAGCTTTGAAATAAAGACTTTTTTTGGGGACCTAAAGCATAATCAAAGTTATCGCAGAATCCGACTTAGAGGATTGTTGAAGGCAAATCTTGAGTTGGCAATGTTAAGTATAAGTTACAATCTAAGAAAGTTGTGTATTAAAGAAGCTTATTAAGCACTAAATGGGTATAAATAACAGATATAAACTCTTAAAACACTTTAAAATGCCTAAAAGAAGGATTTTAAAAAGTAAATACAGACTATTTTTTGAAAAATGATGACTGAAAATAATCACCTAAAGATTATGTTTTATATACCTAAAATTTATTTTGTCCCAGCCCCGACAGGGGGATTTACTTCAACGTGGAAATCCTCATCAACCTCCGGGAAATCCCCCTTGTATTCCCCTTTCGCGAAAGGGGGACACCTACCAAACGGGTTTTTTCACAGACTTTGGAGAAGAATCACGAAATAAGGAATGTTCATTAAGGAAACTGCATTTAGTATGCCGATTATTAAAAGCATCAAAAAAAGTAAACCATCGCGTAGTCGTTCAATCGCGCAATTCTAAAATCATCTAACCCAACACAAAAACAAAAATCAAAAGAATGTATAAATTACTAAAACGCCTTATTGATATTCTTATTTCCCTGACGGGGATAGTCATTCTACTGCCATTTTTCATCCCTTTGGCAATTGCTCTGAAATTAACGGGCGAAGGGTATATCTTTTATTTTCAATCCAGGATGGGATTTAAAAATAACAAGTTTCAGATCTGGAAATTTGCAACGATGCTTAAAGCGAGTCCCGGATTAGGAACAGGAAGCATTACTGTGAAAAATGACTGGCGGCTAACGCCTATGGGACATTTCCTGCGCAAAACGAAAATAAACGAACTGCCCCAGATAGTAAATATCCTTAAAGGAGATATGTCAATTGTTGGTCCAAGGCCATTAATGGAAGTCGATTTTCTGAAGTATCCATTAAATGTTCAACCTGTAATCTACAACTCACGTCCGGGCCTTACCGGGATTGCCTCGATTGTTTTCAGGGATGAAGAAAAATACTTCTCCAATACAAATATGGATCCTCATGAATTTGACAGGAATCATATTGCCCCCTACAAAGGTGAGCTTGAACTATGGTATCAGAAAAACCTGTCAGTGTATACCGATCTGATGCTGGTCTTTCTTACCGCATGGGCGATTGTCGCGCCGCAAAGCGAACTCGTATACACAGTGTTTAAAGATTTGCCCGAGAGGCCGGAGGAGTTACGAGGGAACGGCTGAACGAAGGGGCGATAGGGCGATGGGGCGATGGGGCGATGGGGCGAAAGGGTGTCTAGTCCTGAAATACGTTTACAGTAAAAGTAAACTAAAAACAGGATTAGGAATACCTTAAAATTGAAATTATCCAGGTTTTACTTCACAGCATTAACGATTTGCTTTTGAGTATTAACATTTTACTTTGATGTCCTAAAAATTTGCTTTTGAACATTCACTTTTAAATTTTCTGTAAATTTGTAAAGATTAGAAAAGCAAATTTAGCTCATTATGAAAACACAAAACATACTTATTGCCCATCCTTCAAATGATAAGGAAATGAATACGATTAAGGCATTTTTTGAAGCTCTTAAAATTAAGTTTGAAGTTGCAAAGGATACACCCTACAATTCCGATTTTGTGGCCAAAATTGAAAAAGGACGTGAAGATTATAGAAATGGTAAAGGCATTACTCTTTCTATGGATGAACTGAATGAATTATGCAAATAATCTTAATGTCTGAAGCTAAAGCAGACTTTGAATTCTGGTTTAAATCCGGCAATAAGCCTGTTCTAAAGAAAATCGCCCAACTTCTTGATTCTATTTCTAAAACACCCTATGAAGGAATTGGTAAACCCGAACCTTTAAAGTACAGTCTAATGGGCTGCTGTCCTCGCCGAATTGACAAGGAACACCGTTTAGTATATGAAGTGCTCTCAGATGAAATTATTGTACTTTCTTTAATGGGGCATTATTAAAAGTAAACAGTTTTACAGACGAATTAAGAATGAAGGTGAAAAAATAAGTACGACCTTGGAATAGAATGCATCATTCAATGAAACTGATAGTTACAAACCATGAAAGGGTAACATGATTGTAGCAAAAACAAGACATTATCATTTTCCTAACCCTGAAAGGGTGACATAATTGAAAAAATCAGGACAGATTAGAAAAAATCAGGAATTGTCAGAATAAAATATTCTATTAAAAGGGTGTATATTTGTAAAGGGCCATGTCATAAATTGGATTAAACTTTATGACCCAAATTGGAAAAAATATTTAATAGTTCCAGGAAAATTTATTATTATGGAAACGGTATTTAAATTAAAAGCAAAAGAACTGGATAAGAGCTTTATAGACTCAGTTAGGAATCTTTACAAAGACCATGAAATAGAAATATCAATAAAACAGGTGCAGGATGAAACAGAATACCTGCTAAAAAGTCCTGAGAATAAAAGACATCTATTGGAGGCAATAAATGACATTAAAAAAAATAAAAATCTTATTCGGTTTACTTCCCAGGAGTTCGAAGAATTAACTGAAAAATTGCTGAATGTATGAAACACAATATCACCTTTGAACCAAAAGCTTTTGAATCGTATAAGGAATGGGCAATGAGTGATAAGCAAATATTTAAAAAAATAAATGAATTAATTCAAAATATTGATCGTACACCTTATGAAGGAATTGGGAAACCTGAGCCATTGAAACATCAGCTTAATGGTTATTGGTCAAGGCAAATCACAGAAGAACACAGACTTGTTTATGAAGTAATCTCAGAAAGTGAGATCCTTATCCTACAATGTAAATATCATTATTGATCCAAATAATCAGTTAAAATCTCTTGCGGCCCAAGACCGGATGTCCCGGGTTATGCTGATCTACTCAAAGGTGATGACCGGCTATTACTTACAATCAAATCCGGATTAACCGGTGCTGCAAGTATGATGTTCTCAAACGAGCAGGAACTTTTGGCCTTACAGGATGATCCAATCAGATTCAACGACGAAATCCTCTACCCCGAAAAGGTGCGCATTAACGACTGCACGACGGCACACGCAGCGAAGCGGAGTCCCGAATAGCGCAGCGGTTCGGGAACTAGACAATGGGGCGAAGGGGCGACTACACGACTGCACGAGGGAGGGAACACGAGGGAACGAGTATTGCGGTGATGTCGTAAATAGTCCTGAATTAGCTTTACAGAAAGAGTAAATTAAAATCAGGACGAGTCAGGATGAAAGGGCGGCTGCGCTCAGTGCAAGTGGGGAGAAAGGGAGATGGGGAGAAGCATCCTATGAGTTCAAATTTTATATGGTTTCCAATGTCATCAGTGTTCATAAAGATTGTGTAATTTTGTTCTTAAATTTATTGGCAAATAAGCTGATCTTATTGAGCTTTAAAATTGAACGACTATGATAACTATTGAGATAAACGAACGATCGAAAGCTGGGAAAGCGCAACCATCGCAAACAAATACTCTCTGAACCGGAAAAGGCCAACTTCCTTGAAGAACTCCGAAATGAACTTTGAATTTGAAAAAGCATTTGTCAAGGATTTCAGAAAACTAAAAAATAAAGAACTTGCCAATTCAAGACTGGAAGTTATGAAACAAATTTCAGCCGCTGATTCGCCAACTGAAATAGTCAATCTAAAGAATGTCTTGAAAAAAAATATTGGTTAATGGCTGCTAGCAAGCTTCATTAACTTCCATAAAATACCTCTAACCGAAAATCAGGGTGCCTGCGGGAAAAGAGACAGCAAATATGCCCCGCTAATCCCGGACGGAAAGGGACAACACCAAAGCGGATAAAATTTAAAAAAAATATCAATCCTAAATCTACCCCAATGCCAACCCCCATCTTTCAAATCTTACTTGCATTTATACTCGGGTTAATCATAGTCAGCTATGCGATCCCTATCATTGTTAGGATCGCTAAAGAGAAGCATCTTTTCGACGAACCTAATAGCAGGCGGGTAAATAAAGTACCTGTCCCGAACCTGGGCGGAGTAGCGCTTTTCATGGGCATATCCATTGGATCAATGGTAGCCTTTCAGAAAAACAGTTTTCCGGACTACAGATACCTCCTTATCTGCACAACAATCATGCTGTTTATCGGCGTACAGGATGATCTGCTGATAATCTCCGCACGAAAAAAACTACTTGCTCAATTAGTTTGCGCCTTTGTGCTTGTCGCTTTGGGTGATATCCGATTTACAAATTTTCATGGAATATTTGGCGTATATGAAATTAATAACCTCGCAAGTTATGTGTTTAGTACTCTTGCAATCGTAAGTATTATCAATGCAATAAACCTCATCGACGGAATTGACGGTCTGGCATCCTCAATATGTATTGTAGCGACGGTGGTTTTAGGGGTGAATTTCTACCTCATCGGCGAGGTTAATTTTGCGATTCTGTGTTCCGCAATAGTGGGAAGTCTGATCTCATTCTTCTCGTTCAACGTCTTTAGCAAGCTCAATAAAATATTTATGGGAGACACAGGAGCCCTGATCCTTGGACTTTTAGTCGCAGCTTTAATCGTTAAGTTTAATGAATTAGCCATTTCGCAGCAGAACAATGGGTTAATCCATTTTGCTCCCATCGTCACCCTTGCTGTTATTGCAATCCCGCTGTTTGATATGACCCGTTTGTTTCTCATGCGTATCATCAGGAAAAGTTCACCCTTTTCACCCGATATGAATCATATCCACCATAAATTTCTGAAGCTGGGATATTCGCACAAGGTGATCACCGGGATCATCGCCTCCTTTAATCTGCTTCTAATTGCCACTGTTTATATGCTGAGACCACTCAACAACCACTACCTGGCTTTCTATATTATTACCATGGTTGCACTATTTATGGTTCTGCCTCAACTTATTTTATGGTTCAGAAAATCAAGAAGCAGTAAGTCCCATCGGCTTCCTGCTATGAAAATAAGGTTTCATAGCAAAACATCGCTGGCTGTGGCACATAATACGCATCCGGAAATAGAACCCGCAGTCACGGAATAATTACAATAAGGTTAGCTTCAAATATTTACTCAAAAACATTGCGTTGTTAAAAAATCAGTGAAAAGAATCATTCACTGATGATTGTATCTCCGATTTGAGTAATCTTGCAATATGAAGAAGGTATTCGTATCTGGTTGTTATGACATGCTCCATTCGGGGCATATCGCATTTTTCATGGAGGCAGCCTCACATGGGGACCTCTACGTTGGGCTAGGCTCAGACAAAACGATAAACAGGCTTAAGGGGCGTAAAACGATCAATACCGATAAGGAACGATTATTCATGGTCCAGGCGCTTAAAATGGTCAGGGAGGCCTGGATAAACAGCGGTTCAGGACTCATGGATTTCGAAAGAGAGGTGGAGGAGCTGCACCCCGATATCTTCTTTGTGAATGAAGATGGATTTACGCCTGATAAACAAGAGTTTTGTGCGAAGTTAGGGATCGAACTTGTGGTGAGCCGCCGTATTCCGCATGTGGGACTTCCCACACGATCGACCACTTCGCTGCGACAGGAGTGTCTGATCCCCTTTCGCCTCGACCTGGCCGGAGGTTGGCTCGATCAGCCGATTGTCTCGAAATACTATCCGGGTTCGGTAATCACAATATCCATTGAACCCGACTACGATTTTAACGACCGGAGCGGGATGTCTACCAGCACCCGCAAAAAGGCTATCCAGCTTTGGCAAACCGATATCCCCGAGGGGGATCCTGAACTACTTGCTAAAACACTCTTTAGTTTCGAAAATCCTCCGGGCACCAAATACATCTCCGGATCGCAGGACTCCATCGGCATCGTGTTTCCAGGGGTAAATAAACTCGGGTACGACAGTGAGCAGTATTGGCCTTCAGAAATTATAAACGATACAGAACCGGAAACACTCGACTTCATTGAACAAAGTCTGTGGTTTATAACCCTATTCCCCAGGGATAACACCTTCGATGTTCTCTCTGGAACCGATATAAATCCTACAAATGCAAAAGCACTTGCAGATGCGGCAAACGATTGCTGGAAGGCAATTCAGGAAAAAGATTTAAAAAGTTTTGGGGCAGCTTTTACAAGAAGTTTTGATGCCCAGATTGCAATGTTTCCCAATATGGTAAATGAATTAATCCTAAAGCAGATTGATGAATACAAAACCATGGCCTTGGGATGGAAACTCAGCGGAGCAGGAGGTGGTGGTTATCTCGTCCTGGTCTCAGACAAACCGGTTCCCAACGCAATACAGATCAGAATCAGACGATAACATATGTTCAACCTTAAAAAAATGAAAATATTTTAGAGGAATAAATTATTTATCTTCGCATATTCAAACAGATCAATAACCTACTGAATTTATCCTCCTTCCCATTATGGAAAAAAAACACTCCCACAGAACAAGAACACGAAGAAAAAACAAATCATCAGCCGGATTTGGGCAATATCTGAATTCTGGTGTGCTAATTGCCATCGGATCCATCTTTCTCCTTTTCGGATTCTACTCCGTCTTGTCTGCACTAATGGGGCCAAATGGAATTCAGGGACTTATGGCAGGGTTTATGGCACCTTCGACTGCTGGTCCGGTGGCAGCCGTTGAATTTTCGGCCGGAGGGTTACAGGAATTGATAATCTGGTTTGTTCCCGCTATCCTGATTCTGGTTATCAGCTTCCTCTTCGCAAAAAAGAACAGTCTGTTAGCTCATGCAATATCGATTGTGAGTGCCACTTATCTGATCGTGATCCAGGTAGTTTTATTCCTGAATATGATGACCAAAGGTGGGGCCTATTACCCATCAGTACTCATTGCCGAACTGTTCCTTTTCATTCCGATTATACTTTTTTTTGCAGCTGCACTAATTCATAAAAAGCACTTTATACTTCTTCTTACCTGCATCTATTTTTACGCTTCGGTGATCCTGTATTCATCAGTATTCGGCACTCCCTACGATTTCCTGTTCCCGGGTGCTATCCTTTTTAGCCTCCTGATCTTTTTAATTGCCAGGAAAATAGGCCAACCGATAATTAATCTGGTAAATCTATTTTTTGCAGTCTGCTATTGGTGTTTATTCTGGTTCAGGAATTTTATTATTAATGCAAAAACGGAGCTCCTACCCCAGTTTTTTGTGTTAGGACTACTTTTTTACCTTCTGTTTTACGCAATCACGATCTTTGCTGCCGGGTCAAAGGAGAATCCACTTTCACGCTGGGCGCAGCTGACTTTAACAGGTTCCAATCTTGTCTTTTTTGCCGGGTCTGCCTTTTATGTATTGATACACTACTTTTCTGCCGGGTATATTGGAATCTATGCGCTTAGCCTGATTCTAATCCAGATCGCCGGAATGTATTATATTAAAAAAACGAATAAAGAGATCTGGGCACTCCCTCACCACTATGCACTGATCCTCCTCCTGACTTTAGCCGTACCATTACTGCTTCAGGAGTACCGGATAATCTGTTTTACTGCCCTGTTATCGGTCTTAATGATTGGTTATGCTAACCGTTTTAAGGAGCGTAGCGCCTTCTGGATCTCCCTGGGATCGGTGGTGGTGATGGCATTATATTACCTGTTTACCTGGGTTCGTACTTGTATCCCTGCGCTGTTTGATACCAATATTCAACCGGAGACTGGATTACAGCTCTATGGACTTCTGGTGGGAATTCTGGTCGCATGGGCATTAGCCTTTGTAATCAAAGCGGTGCAAACATCAGAACTCGAACTTTCTCCGATGTGGTTTAGCAAACGGAAATATGAAAGGATCATTCGCGCGTTTATGTATTTCACGATCTTCCTCACAATGGGGTGGCTGATGTTTAGCATTGCCTTTCAACTAACAGGTTCGGTAGCATACACCACCGTTGCCTGGTTTATCTCAGGCAGCCTTTTCTTTATTGGTGCAATACGCCAGTTTGCGGGTCGTAAATCTTCGTTTAAATTACCTGCCCTCTATACTGCCCTTGCCTTCGCCCTGTTATATGCCCCATTGGTCCATTGGAATATGTTAATTTACCGGACCGGACTGATTATGATGCATCAGCTGGATGTAGCTGTCCTCTTCCTTCATTATACCGCACTTGTTTTACTCCTGATACTCGGGAGGATGGTCATCAATCGCATCTACAAACGGGAGCAGAAAAAAACCGAAATCAAACAGACGGTAGAGATCTTCACGATCATGGTCATCCTCTTTCTCCTCTTTACGGAGTATGATAATCTCTCAGTAATTCTTGGCAGAATGCAAAGCAGTCCCATCTCAGGCGCCAGCTTTGATGCTGATGTGCTGGTTCGTAATATGTACCTACCTTACTCACTCATCATCTGGGTTGTCGCCCTATTTGCATTTATCCGTTCCATAACCCGGAAGCATCTTATATTGAGAAATTTCAGTATGGTGCTCTACATTGCAATGGTAATCAAGATATTTGTACTCGACTTTGAAAGTCTTAGTGTCGGCGCCAGAAGTGCAGTGTTTCTGTTCCTGGGACTTTTCCTGATCGGATTTGCAATAGTCTATCCCAAATTACTGAAAGGTCAGAGTGTGCTGCCAGAATTTAAAAGAGGCGAGTCCCGATCCAAAAAAAATTCTTAATAATTCCTGAAGTCATTTTCACTTCAAGAAAAGAGTCAGGAATGACACAACGAAATATATCCATTACATCGTAAATACCCGATTATGCAATTCGATCTCAATCTGGATAGCTTTATCCGTGATCATGTCACTTTCCGGCAGGAGAGTCTTTTAAAACCCGACTTTGAAAAATATCAATCCGAACTCCAGCGCAGGATTAACGGCAAGTCTGTCCTTGTCATTGGTGGTGCCGGAACCATTGGGTCTTCCTATATTAAGGCGATCCTGAAATTCAAAATCCGCAAACTGGTGGTTGTCGACATCAACGAAAACGGCCTTACGGAACTGGTGCGCGACCTGCGGAGCTCAACCGAATATTTCGTTCCCGATGATTTCATAACCTATCCGGTGAATTTTGGAGACCGGGTCTTTGAAAAGATCTTTCACCAGCATGGCCCGTTTGAGATTGTTGCCAATTTTGCGGCTCATAAACATGTACGCAGCGAAAAAGACAGCTTCTCCATCGAGGCGATGATCGAAAACAACGTGCTCAGAGCCCGCAAGCTGCTCAATATTTTACTGCAATTTCCTCCCGAGCATTTTTTCTGTGTCTCGACAGACAAGGCCGCGAACCCGGTCAATATCATGGGAGCAAGCAAGAAACTTATGGAGGAGCTTATCATGGCGTACTCAGACCGGTTGCCGATCAAGACAGCCCGGTTTGCCAATGTTGCTTTTTCGAATGGAAGCCTCCCTCTGGGATTTATTGAAAGGCTCCAAAAGAAACAACCGTGGTCATGTCCATTGGGTATCCGTCGGTTCTTTGTCTCACCGCAGGAATCGGGAGAGTTGTGTCTGATGGCTTCCATCATGGGTGAGTCGGGAGATATCTTTTTCCCCAAGCTTGATGAAGAACGTGATATGATCCCGTTTGATCAGATCGCCCTGGCACTTTTAAATACCCTTGGACTCACTCCCGACATCTGCCAGTCTGAAGAAGAAGCCAAACAAAAAGCCCTGATTTTACAATCGTCACTTCGCCCTATCGCCCCCTCGCCCCTCCGTGAAGTCGTGCCGACGTCCTGTCATGCCGTCGTGCAGTCGTCAGATCGTGCCGACGTCCCTTTCTACCCCATCTTCTTCTTCGGCTCCGACACCTCCGGAGAAAAATCGTTTGAAGAGTTCTACACCGAGAAGGAGTTGCTGGACAATGATACTTTTATAAACCTGGGGGTCGTGAAAAACTCCAAAAAACGAACTATTGCCGAGATCGATGCCATCTTCGACAGGCTGCATAACCTTTTCGAGACAGACAAAGTTACCAAAGCGGCTATTGTCGATGCTCTGAAAGACTACCTTCCTAACTTTGAACATATCGAAACCGGGAAGGGGCTTGATTCGAAGATGTGAGGGACGAGGGCACGAGGGCACGATACGACGAGGGCACAAGGGCTTTAACATGTTGTAACGAAGCGTGTTGTCGCGCAGTCGTGCAGTCGTGTTTTCATGCAGTCGTGCAGTCGTGTAATCTCTTCACATCGCCCTTCGGCTTAATATATCAAAAATGAAACAAAACTGGAAACCCGGCAATATGGTCTATCCGTTGCCTGCCGCACTGATAAGCTGCGGTGATATTAATGGAAAAATGAACCTGCTGACCATATCGTGGCTTGGCACAATCTGTTCAGATCCACCCATGTGTTATATCTCTGTCAGACCGGGAAGGTATTCTTACGATATGATCAAAGAATCGGGGGAGTTTGTGATCAACCTCACCACCTCCGACATCGCAAAGGTGACCGACTGGTGCGGTGTTAAATCGGGACGCGATTTTGACAAATTCAAAGAGTCGGGGCTTACCCCTGCCCATGCAACATTAGTCAAATGCCCTGTGGTTGCAGAGGCGCCAATCTCAATCGAATGCCGGGTCACCGAGATCAAAAAACTTGGATCTCATGATATGTTTATTGCAGACGTGATCAACATCATCGCCGACGACCGGTATATCGATTCGGAGACAGGAGCTTTCAACCTTGCTGCAGCCGGAATCATGGCCTATTCACACGGGAACTATTACTCCCTTGGCAAACGGATTGGCAAATTTGGCTGGAGCGTGATGAAACCCAAAACAAAGAGGCGGATTGAACGTTTATAAATTAGATTAAAAAATATCTTTATAACAGATGACCTCAGAAAATACGCAAAACGAAATCGCCAGCAATCCGTTCCTGACCGCGTGGACAACTCCGCACCAGACTCCTCCCTTCCCTGAAATAAAACACGAGCACTATATCCCTGCCATCGATGCAACGCTCCAGGAGGCCAAAGATGAGGTCGATCAAATAATCAACTCCGAAGCATTACCCACGTTCCAGAATACAATCGTGGCGCTTGAGGTTTGCGGCGAAAAACTGGAGCGGGTTACCAGCGTCCTTTTCAACCTGAACTCTGCCGAGACAGATGATACGATACAAGCAATTACCCGTGAAGTATCCCCGAAACTCTCTGAGTTCTCCAATTATATCTCTCTCAATGAAAACCTCTTCCGAAAAGTAAAGGCAGTTTACGAACAACGGGACCAGCTGGATATAACTACCGAAGACCGCTGGTTACTCGAAAAGAAATACCTCGGGTTTGTGCGCAGCGGTGCCAATCTGGAGGGCGAATCAAAAAAACGGTATGCGGAGATCACCACTGAACTGTCACAGCTTAGCCTGAAATTTGGTGAAAATATCCTCGCTGAGACCAATGGTTTTCAACTTTTGATTACCGATCCTGTTGATCTTGCAGGATTGCCTGAATCAGAAATTGAGGAGGCCGCCCAGGTTGCAAAGGCGAAGGCGCAGGAGGGGTGGATATTTACGCTCCATGGTCCAAGCTTCGTGGGGTTTATGAAATATGCCGATAACCGCAACCTTCGTGAGCAGATGTACCGGGCGTACACCTCCCGCGGATTCCGGCAAAATGATAAAAACAACGAGGAGAATATCCGTAAGATGGTGAATCTCAAACTCGAAAAAGCCAATCTGCTCGGATTTAAAACTCATTCAGACTATGTACTTTCAGAGCGGATGGCCGAAAGCCCACAACGGGTAAACGAATTTCTGCAGCAGTTGCATGTAGCCTCACGTCCGGCCGCCCAAAGGGAGTTTTCTGAAGTTCAGGATTTTGCTCGCAGTCTTGGATTAGAACAGTCATTGGAGCGCTGGGATTGGAGCTATTACTCCGAAAAACTAAAAAATGCAAGTTATGGTTTCGATGAGCAGCAGGTAAAACCCTACTTCCAGCTTGAAAAAGTTTGTGACGGGGTATTTGATCTGGCAACCCGCCTTTACGGACTCACCTTCGTTGTGAACCGGGAGATCCCCGTTTATCATCCCGATGCGATTGGTTATGAGGTTTATGACGCGGATGGTTCATTTCTGTCGGTTCTCTTTGTTGACTTCTTCCCGCGTGAAGGGAAAAGCGGCGGAGCCTGGATGAACGACCTCAGACCGGAAAGCCATGTAAATGGAAAACAAATCAGACCATTAATTACAATTGTCTGCAATTTCACAAAACCTACCGATACCAAACCGTCGCTGCTCACATTCAATGAGGTGACCACCCTCTTGCACGAATTTGGGCATGCACTTCACGGGATGCTGGCCAACACAACCTATCCAAGTCATTCTGGAACAAATGTATACCGTGATTTTGTTGAGCTTCCCTCACAGCTGATGGAGAACTGGGCCACCCAAAAGGGCTGGCTCGATCTGTTTGCTGTTCATTACGAGACGGGGGAACCGATCCCTGCTGAACTCGTGCAAAAACTGATTGATGCGGAGAATTTCCAGTCGGGTTATGCGTGTGAACGTCAGCTAAGTTTTGGATTTAACGATATGGCCTGGCACTCGATCACCGGGCCGATGAATGGCGACATTGTTGAATTTGAGCAGGCTGCCATTGCCCCGACAGAGCTGTTCGCCCCGGTTGAAGGGAGCTGTCTGAGTACGGCTTTTTCACATATTTTCGCGGGTGGCTATGCTGCAGGCTATTATGGTTACAAATGGGCCGAAGTGCTCGATGCGGATGCCTTTTCACTCTTCAAAACACAGGGGATCTTTGATAAGGAGACAGCAACCTCATTCCGTAAAAACATTCTTGAGAAAGGGGGGACAGAACATCCGATGAAACTATATAAGGCTTTCCGCGGTCAGGAACCATCGATTGAACCGTTGCTTGAAAGAAGTGGGTTGAAAAATCCGCAGAATATATCTTGATGTAAGCCGATTATTAGATTTCGATTTATGGAATAAATTTGAAGATTTTATTGTAACTTCGTAAAAAGGAATCCATAATGAGAAGAACTCTTACATGTATTTTGTTTTTAATAGATAACTTTGCTTATTTTCATGTTGGGATATATGATCTGGGATCGGAAAACTGCATTACAACCTGCATTAGACAAGGCAGCTAATGCGGATACTAAAAGCACAAATCTTATCCGCTCCTTACGGAAGTACTCTAAGAAACACCCTGATTTAGCTGAAATCCTAAGAATTCATGGGATTTTATGCTATTACGATATTCATAAAATCCCATTTCCTCACCAACCCATCTTCGCACAATCGGCATCCCCCAAATCAAAGTTGAAATTGAAATTTGTCCCGTCGACCAGGTAAGTAGTGGTTTTCATAACACCGTCCACAATCAGACCAATCACATAAGTGGAATTCATTTCGCAGGTTATCGTTATTTCGCCGTTAACAATATCATTCTCCTGCCAGGCATCCTCCCAAACCGTCCGGTAATAACCATGCAGCGTAGGAATTATTTCCGATTTATTGCATACCACTTTAAGGTATATTGTGACCGGTTTTTTAACCACATTTGAGAGTTCACAGGTATACGAATAATCCTTCTGAGTTATAGCACCCAAAACAAACTCGTAAGGATAAGCTATGAAATCGGGGAATCCCCCTACCCTTTTAAGATTTAGCTGATACCGTTTTGTCCGTGATAGAACCATCGTTGAAGTATAGCTAGCCTGTCCAGGCTTAACTACCATTAAAAATTCCCCCTCATTATTTTGATTATCCATGTTCGTCAACACCCCTTTTACAGTATAGTCAACATCAGGAAGATCGCTGCTTCTTGTAAAATTGAAACTAAAATTTGCCTGAGTATAGAGCGGTGTCAGGTTAAACTGCCAAACCATCCCTTTTGAGATTGTCGAATTAAAACTATAATTCACAGGAGAAGCATTAAAGGTATTCACAAGATCTACAGCCTGAATCTGAATAAAAACATCCGAGTTTTGAGGCAAATTGGCATTTAAATCAAATTCATTACTGGTTTTTGAGACTAAATATTGTTTGCTCCATAATAACGAATTATTCTGTGAAAGATAAATATTGGCTTTAATCAGGAATTGATCATTTGAAAAACCATCCCCAAAAGTGATTTTAACCTTGCCTGCAACACCCACAGAGGTTGACGTAATCAATGTCTGAACCGGAGGCAAAGTACCACATCCGGAATCGAAATCAAAGAAGTCAGGACTAGCCGTGAACGAGTTCGAAGCTGAATAATTTCGAAGGTAATATCGGATAGGTGTATTTTCGGGAACTTTAAAATCGACAACCTTTGTAAAACCATCCTGAGGCATATCAATCTGCATACCAGAAATATAACGGGAGTCAATCTTGCGATACAGATAGACTAACGTTGATACAGGATAAGCCGGAAAAGCACCCGGAAGCTGGAAGGAAATCTGATCACTCATACTACAGGTGTTGATATGCAAGCCAGCAGCATTGAGACCTGCATATTTGACTAAAGCTTCGATAAAAAGACCGGAAGTATCAGACTGAAGTTTAACTACATCGTTAAATTGCCACGCAGTACTCCTGGGCAAATAGGTATAAGTTTGAACATTATTATCCGTTACTATTTTTGTTTTTGTCTGTGGATTGTAGGAGTTACCGTCTATTTTATACCTTACAACAATCGGAGTTGCGGGTGTAGCCGTTAATATATCTGAAGTCTGATTAGTAAGCTGCACATTTACAACACGGTAGATATCGACAGCAGACTTTTGTACCGATTTATCCTGCAACACAACATCCATCAAAAATGCATTAGGCGCCGGAACTGCACCCGGACTGGTATAGACTGTAAAAGTTAACCCCACAGTAGTCCCTTTTTCAATCTGTCCTGCGGAAGTAAGAAACTGGGTTCCTTTGTTCAATTTAATGGAGGCTTCACCTCCCGGGGACCGATAGTTAAAGTTGTCAATAAGTTCACCATTCCCATTTAAACTTAATTGAACAGAATACGTTTTAATTCCCGGCACATCAACGGTGGGTTTCACCATTACAACACGGTATTCGTATTTTCCTGTGGAATCAATTTGCAGTGAAAGGCTGGAGGCTTTATAATTCGCACTCGTTGCATCGATCTGAAAGGAAAGGATGTTTTGAGCAGATGGTTTCCAGGGATCTTTGGGATTCAATGCGAGACTCAAAAGACCAAATACGGTTTCGTAGATATCCTTATGATTCCCCAGCTGATCTACAATGGCAGGTGAAGAGCTCCCCGTAATATGAACCTGAACCTTTTCTGAGCCTGTTTGTCCAATCGGCAAACCGGTAACTGAATCAACGAACCGAAAAGATAAAAACGTTTTAAAAATATTATAATTGACCAATACCTTAATGCCTTCGAGGGGCGATTTAAGATCAGACAGATGTATACAAGATGAGAGTAGGATAGCTATCAAAACAAGCTGAATTCTTAAAAATCTGGCGTAGGTATGTTTTAAAATCTTCATAATTTTATACGGTAGGATAATCGCAATGAAATATTAGGGTAATAAATAATGGGCGAGATATTTTTCTCGACAATTTTTTCCTGTTCAACACTGGCGGTTGGTTCCAGCATATTTGTAGCATTGAGTTTTACTTTGGGTGCTCCCATGAAAAAGAGGCCAAATTCAACCCCAAAACTCAACTTTTTATTTCTTCGGAAACTAAAGCCTCCCCCGAGATAGGGTTCGATTCGCGATCCGGGTGTAATTTGAGCCTCTACGGTTCCAATATCCTGAGGATCCAGTACAATATCCCCGACATTCATCGATTGAGCTTTCAGCGCATGAACGGTAACAGTAGTAAGATTATAGGATAAACCGCCAGACAAATAGAAAAATCTGAAAATATAATAATCCGCATTTAATCCAATTGCACCGACCTTTAATCTTGCATCACCCTGCAATTCAGCTTTAAGTTTATGAACATCATAACTATAGCCTAAATAAGAACCGCCAAGTCTAATATCAAGTTTCGAAGATATGTTTTTTGTAACTGTCCCTCCGAAACCCATCGTAGAGAGGTTTAAACCTACCAGAATCTCTTTTTTTACCAGGATAGTATCTTTTGCTTCATATCCGGGATAAGCAAAAGAACTTTTTGAAATAACCAGTAATATAGCGATACCAATTACTGCCTTTTGAAGCATTATCCTCATGCAATTTGATTTTAACCGGTCCATTCGGACCTGTTCGATACTAAGAAATGTTTAATTTAGCAGCATTCAATCCCTCATTTACGAAAAATGGTCTTCAAAAATAACCATATTTTTTGTAATTTTGCAGTTCACAAAACATAGAGTGCAATGTTAACGCGTATTAAAGAGCTGCAGCAGGAGATCGAAGGGATAGTCGCAAAATCGGTTGAGGAAGCCGAAGAACTTCGCATTAAATACCTGAGTAAAAAAGGGGAGATCTCGAAATTATTCGAAGAATTTCGCAATGTTTCGGCTGATCAGAAAAAAGAGGTCGGACAGGCAGTCAATACGCTAAAGGAGTTTGCACTCGAGAAAATCAATCTCCTCAAGGAAGGTCTTCAGGAGGAGAAATCTGCTGGATCGGGTATTGACCTGACCCTTCCCGGCGAACCGATGAAACTTGGGACACGTCATCCTATCTCGATCATAAAAAACGAAATACTCGACATTTTCAAGAGACTGGGCTTTGTGGTCTCTGAAGGACCTGAGATTGAGGACGACTGGCATGTCTTCAGTGCATTGAATTTTCCGGAGGAACACCCTGCACGCGATATGCAGGATACGTTCTTTATCCAGCGCAATCCGGATGTCCTCCTTAGAACTCATACCTCTTCGGTACAGGTTCATGATATGGAGACCATGAAACCACCGATCCGGACTGTCACACCCGGACGTGTATTCCGGAATGAGGCGATTTCGTACCGTGCCCACTGTATGTTTCACCAGATCGAAGGGTTGTATATCGACGAAAATGTCTCTTTTGCCGACCTCAAACAGACACTGCTCTATTATGCCAAGGAGTTATTCGGCGAAACAGCAGAGATCAGGATGCGTCCCTCCTACTTTCCGTTCACTGAACCCTCTGCTGAGGTTGATGTATCGTGTTCGATATGTGGCGGTAAGGGGTGCAACGTCTGCAAATACACCGGTTGGCTCGAAATTATGGGTTGTGGAATGGTTGACCCCAACGTACTTGAAGCATCCGGTATCGATTCAAAGAAATATACCGGTTATGCGTTTGGAATGGGAATCGAACGGATTGCAATGCTAAAATTCGGGGTGAACGACCTGAGGCTCTATTTCGAAAACGATGTGCGGTTTCTGCAACAGTTTGAATCAGCAAATTAATTTCAGAATTGCAAAAATAAAACGCAATGACCGTTAATGAGGAAGGGAATCCACATGAAATCTACGTTTATTGCGCGAAAAATCGGGCCTCCATAATCAAATTGGCGGGGAAGAATAAATAACAATCTTTCTAAGAAATGATGTTATGGTACGCTGTACCTTTGATGTATATAACCTCGAATATCCTACAAATATTATCAGTGCTCTGCACCTCTACCTCTTTGGCAACAAAATTTCAGCAAATCGTTGTTTATTAGATAAAAATTCAATTTTACACTAATCCCCACAACTTTTTCATCTGATCCGTGAAAAGTCCAGTTTAACCACAAAGTGCGCCAGGGAAGTTCAAAGAACACAATATTGGATTATTGAAAATGATCTTTGCGAAATTTCTTTGCGAACTTTGCGGTTTATTTTTTGCTTTTAGGGACATCCTCCTCTAAAGTTTTCACAAAACGAATTTAGATCAGCTTCCAGCCGGCCCTGTATTCGTAATGCATTTTCTTTGTTGCTGCACCATCGGTATCATCAACAAAAGTCTCTGTTTGTGGATTCCATTTAATCGTGCGTTTAAGGTCTACTGCAATATTTCCAAGTGAGCAAACAGTGCAGCTGCTGTGTCCGATTTCAACTGGAACAATAGGATCCTTACGATTTTTTACTGCCTCGACAAAATTAACCTGATGCGGGATCTTTGTTTCATAAGGACCATCATTCTTTGGCTTTTCTACAGGAACAAATTTTGGATCGGAAGCATTGAAATAACCTCTTGATACTTCAATCCATCCGGTTTCTCCAATAAATTTAACCCCTTTGGTTTTCTTCTCGTCAAACGGCTCAGAAGTCATCACAACGCCATTGGCATAAGTCCAGGAGATAAATTCTGAACCGTCGCCAATTGGCGAGATCTCAACAGGGCCATTCCGGTCCATGCCCAAACCCCATTGGGCAATATCGAACATGTGAGCTCCCCAGTCGGTTGTAAAACCGCCGCCCATCTCTTTGTACCAGCGCCATCCACCCCATGTTTTTTCATTTACCTCGGGATCAAGGGTTATAATTGGATCCAGTTCCTGATTATAATGTACCGGAACAGCCAGAGGTCCCAGCCACAAATCCCAGTTCAAATCAACAGGTAGCTTTTCCTCCGGAAGATCGTAAGGTTTTGGAGGTGCTCCGACATAAGCTTTCACATTGGTTATTTTTCCTATGGCACCTGTCTGTACCAGGTTAACTGCATGCTGGAAGTTAGGATCGGACCGCTGCTGGCTGCCCAAACCGAATATTCTTCCGGTTTCACGAACAACTTTCTTCAATTCCTGTCCCTCCCTGATAGTAAAGGTCATCGGTTTCTCGAGATATACATCTTTACCCGCTTTTAATGCAGCAATCGCAATATAGGCGTGTGAATGATCCGGAACGGCAATCACAACCGCATGAATATCTTCTCTATTGAGTATATCCTGATATTTTTCGTAAGTCTCGACTTTAACCGGCTTGCCTGCTTTGGTATAAAACGCATTTACACGGCGTTCAAACCGTTTCCGTTTAATCCCGTATACATCACAGGCAGCTACCGCTTTTACTCCGGGAATGTGCAGGAATCCATCCAGCAAAAACATCCCCTGGCGCCCAAGTCCGATAAACCCAATTTTAAGATCGGTGTCGGCAGGCGGCGTGCAACCACTTAAAGCTGGCAATACAGCCAACCCGGCCATTCCGATAGCCGAAGCGCCAAGAAACTGGCGTCTTGACCATCCTTTTTTCTGTTCTTCCATTGTTCTGATTTTAGATATTCTTATTAAGGTTGTTCTTTTATTACAGTACAATTTTAGGAATTTTTATTATGGATCTGAACTTTCAACATCAAAATAATTATTGTTTAATATTTTTAATGGAAACGAACCGGAGAAAAGGCTTTTATTGTTAATTTCACGCAGTTTAGACCACTAATACAAACATATTAAATCTTAAATCGAAAGGAGATCCACAAATGGCGAGACGAATTATCGGCATCCGGGAGAAGCTGCCCATTCTGGAGAGCTTACCCCTTAGTTTTCAGCATCTCACAGCAATGTTTGGTGCAACAATTCTTGTTCCAATCCTGCTGGGTGTAGACCCGGCGATTGCACTATTAATGAATGGTGTTGGCACACTGCTTTACTCTTGGGTAACCAAGGGTGGCATACCGGCTTACCTGGGGTCAAGTTTTGCATTTATTGCCCCGACAATGCTAATTATTGCTTCGTATAATGGCTTTAGCCATGCCCAGTCGGGATTTATCTTTTTTGGGCTGTTTTTTATTGGAATCTCCTTCGTTGTTAAACAATGGGGAATCAAATGGATCGATATTGTGATGCCGCCGGCTGTAATGGGCGCTGTAGTTGCCATTATCGGTCTTGAACTTGCACCTGTTGCTGCTCAGCAAGCCGGACTTGCTCCGTGGCCCACTGCAGTTGGTCAGGTCGTAGCCCCTTTTGTCGTTGCACCCAATGTCGTTCTCGTTTCGATGTTCACCCTCTGTATCGGAATTATTGGCTCAGTACTCTTTCGTGGCTTTATGCAGGTCATTCCGATCCTTATTGCTGTAATTGCAGGATATCTTTTAGCGCTTGCAGTGGGTATGGTAGACACCGCTGCCATCAGCAAGGCTGCCTGGTTTGCACTTCCCAAATTTCAGGCACCGGTTTTTGATTTTAATGCAATAATCATTATCGCGCCGGCATGCATTGTCGTACTGGCAGAACATATAAGTCATCTTATCGTAACAGGCAAAATAACCGACACCAATCTCATGGAGAATCCGGGTCTTCACCGTTCTTTGCTAGGTGATGGAATTAGTAATGTTCTTTCAGGATTTGCAGGTTCACCACCGAATACGACCTATGGCGAGAATATTGGTGTGATGGCCATCACCCGAGTTTATTCCGTCTGGATCATTCGTGGTGCAGCGCTTTTAGCTATTGCATTTTCATGTATCGGAAAAATCTCAGCAGCCATTTCAACGATACCTTCGCCTGTAATGGGTGGAATCACCATGCTACTCTATGGCGTAATTGCAGTACAGGGTTTACGAATGTTTGTTGAACAGAAAGTTGATTTCAGCAAGAACAGCAATATGGTTCTCGGAGCAATTACCTTCGTTGTGGGCGTCAGCGGCGCAAGCGTCAGCATCGGTACCGTACAATTAAAAGGGATGGCCTTCTCTGCAATCATCGGCGTAATTTTATCCCTGATCTTCTGGTCATTGACTAAACTGGGAATAATGAATAAGGAGGTATAATTTTTAAAAAAAAGTTGCAGAAAATTAGTTGCCTGCTCCGATTACTCACGCAAAGGCGCGAAGACGCTAAGGAATAAACCTTTGCGGCTTTGCGGCTTTGGGTGATTTTTTATTTTATTTGAGATTATTTTGTTTAATTGTCCCAATGAAATACCGGGATTTATCCCTGATACGTATTTATTCCGGCGGTTGTCATGGAACGATCAACTTTCTTCACCAATCCCTGAAGAACTGATCCCGGACCGACTTCAGTAAACGAGGTACAACCATCAGCAATCATATTTTTAACTGTTTGTGTCCACCGAACAGGAGCGGTCAGCTGAGCAATCAGATTTTTCTTAATCACTTCCGGATCTGTCACAGCTTCAGCATTCACATTCTGGTAAACGGAACAATCAGGGGCATTGAATTTTGTTGAGTTTATTGCTTCTGCCAACTCCGCGCGTGCCGGCTCCATAAGCGGCGAGTGGAATGCCCCGCCGACACTAAGTTTCAATGCCCGTTTTGCACCGGCTGCAGTAAGTTTTTCGCAAGCCAGGTCAATACCGGTAAGTGATCCGGAGATCACAAGCTGACCAGGACAATTGTAATTGGCAGGAACAACAACCTCATCGATTTCGTTGCAGATATTCTCGACAATTTCATCTTCGAGTCCAACGATTGCAGCCATGGTAGATGGTTCTGCCTCACACGCTTTCTGCATCGCAAGGGCACGTTTTGAAACAAGCAGAAGACCATCTTCGAAAGAGAGGGCTCCACTAGCCACAAGCGCAGAGAATTCACCCAGGGAATGCCCTGCAACCATTTCGGGTTGAAAACTATCCCCCAGCGTTTTTGCTAAGAGTACCGAATGAAGAAATATTGCGGGCTGGGTTACTTTGGTCTGTCTCAGATCCTCATCGGTACCTGCAAACATCAGATCTGTAATTCGAAAACCAAGAATCTCATTGGCCTTTTCAAACAATTCCCTTGCCATTAATGAATTATCATACAGGTCCTTGCCCATACCTACAAACTGTGCGCCCTGTCCGGGGAAAACATATGCCTTCATAATTTTGCGTTCTAAAAATTAAGGTGCAAAAATACAAAATTCATTGAAAGTAAAACCAATGACTAAGGAGCATTGTGTTAAATAGCGGCTGGCTACTGGCAACTACCGACTGGCGGATCGCAACTGGGAGGTGGCAACTGGTCACAATTTTAAAGCTATTTAATAGTTGCTTGAACACGACTTAATTCAAAATCCGGAAAAGATCCGATAACCCGCAAGAAGCCAGCTGCCAGCCGCCAATTCTATGATAAATTCGTAGAAATCAGCTTTATAAACTCCTGTCGTGTAGCCTCTTTCTGAAAAGCTCCTGTGAAATCAGAGGTGGTGGTAACTGAGTTTTGCTTTTCTACACCGCGCATGCTCATGCATAAATGTCTGGCCTCAATAACCACAGCAACTCCAAGTGGATTCAGGGCATTCTGAATACAATCCTTTATCTGGGTTGTGAGTCTTTCCTGAACCTGTAACCTTCTTGAGTAAGCCTCCACAACGCGGGCAATCTTGCTCAAACCGGTGATATATCCATTTGGAATATAGGCCACGTAAGCCTTCCCAATGAAGGGAAGCATATGATGTTCGCACATGGAATAAATTTCAATATCCTTCACAATTACCATCTGACGGTAATCCTCCTTAAACAAGGCCGATTTAAGAATCTGATCGGGATCCATATTATATCCCTGCGTTAAGAACTGCATCGACTTGGCAATCCGCACCGGCGACTGGATCAACCCCTCCCGTTCTACGTCCTCCCCAAGTAATTTTAGGATCTGGCGATAATGTTCGGCCATCTTCAGGACGTTGGTTTCATTGTATACTTCAACCTTACTATAACCGATATTATCTTTTTTGTTCAGTGAAAACTTCATATGTTTTATCTTAATCTTAATAATAAACTAAACACTTCAGCCTTTTAAAAGTTCAGGTTAAAATACATATCTGTCAGAACATCCAGGATAAGTATAAAAAATTGCATCAAAATTAAATAAATTACTAAATAAGTACCTAAATTTGTACCTAAATAATAATTATCAACTAAGAATATGAAAGTAGCAAATTACACTGAATTCAGAACAAACCTAAAGGGATTTCTTGACGATGTTGAGAATAACAATGAGACTTTAATTATCAAAAGAGGAACCGGTCATGGAACAGTTCTTCTTTCATTGGATGAATACAATTCAATAATCGAAACAATGCATCTACTAAGTTCAAAGGCCAATTCAGATCGATTATTCGAATCTATCGAGCAAATGAAATCCGGAAAATCCTTCTACAAAGAATTAATAGAGGACTAATGCAAGTTAAGTTTTCACAAAATTCATGGGAAGAATACATTTCATGGCAACCGGAGGATAAAAAAATAGTTATGAAGATCAATGAGCTCTTAAAAGATATCCAAAGAACACCCAATATTGGTATCGGAAACCCCAAACCTCTTAAATACGATTTGTCGGGATATTGGTCCAGACGTATTGACAAGGAGCACCGGTTAGTATACCAGGTAATTAATGAAGAGATCTTTGTATATAGTTGCAGGTATCATTACGACAAATAACTAATCGATTATCAGGCGATATTCTTTATCAAAAGACAACCTTCCATCGCGCTTTGTACGATCAGAGGCAGAAAACCCAATAATTTTTGTTGTTTTTCCTTTCAGAACCAGTTGCTCCATATAGCTATCAGACAAAAATTTACCCATAAATTCAAAAGGAATCCGAAAGGTGCAACCGCTACGAAACTCAGCGCATCCCCATGCCGCCTTTCCCTTTATAATCAACCCTTTTTTGCATTTCGGGCAACGAAGCTCTTCGGGAACCTTAATTTCAAAGGAGAGTGAAAAATCGTTGTTCAGAATAACATTACCGATCTCCTCCTTTTCTGCTGATCCCGTTTTTACCTCTCCGCTTCTCCCCTTTCGGCAAAGCATTTTTATGTTCGTATCACTTAATTTCTTTCCGGAGAACTCAAATGGAAGGCGGAAGTCACAACCATCGCGGTAGGAGGTGCAGCCCCAGGATAGTTTTCCCTTGACCACTTCCCCTTTTTTGCATCTTGGACAAATCAGCTTATCTGTGCCGGCTGGACTAACAGTCTTAAGCTTCTTCTCAGGTTTTAAATCATTTCTAACGACCACCTTCGCTTCGGGGGGAGCAACAGTAATTGCCTTTCCGGAGGAGTTTTTTACCTGGTGCACAATCTGAGTGACCATCTCCTTCAGTTCAATCATGAATGCGCCAATTTCATATTTCCCCTCCTCGATCTGCCGCAGCTTCTTTTCCCACATACCGGTAAGTTCGGCAGATTTAAGCAGCTCATTTTCGATAATCTGAATCAGCTCAATTCCAGTCGGATTGGCCACGATATTTTTCTTGTTACGATAGATATACTTGCGCCGGAATAGGGTTTCAATAATATTTGCCCGGGTTGAAGGGCGTCCAATCCCATTTTGTTTAAGCAGATCCCGGAGTTCTTCATCATCGACGCTTTTACCGGCGGTCTCCATTGCACGCAGCAGTGTGGCCTCTGTATAAAACTTTGGTGGCTGGGTCATTTTCTCAGCCAGTTCGGGTTCATGCGGGCCGTGTTCCCCTTTTTCAAACAACGGAAGTATATTTTCATCGGCAGAAGGTTTTCCAGTATCGTCTTTATAGACCACACGCCAGCCAGGCTCAAGAATCTGCTTTCCTGTAACCTTAAACTCCACCTTATTTGCTTCACCCAGCACTGTAACATTCGACACTTTGCAGTCGGGATAAAAAGCATTGATAAAACGACGTGCCACCATGTCATAAATTTTGCGCTCGTCGGGAGTCAGCGAATTGGAAAGGACACCTGTGGGGATAATGGCATGGTGATCGGTTATCTTTTTATCATCAAATATCCTGGATAATTTTTTAATTTTTGCAGCGAGCAAGGGTGCAATTAATTCCTGATACGGGGTTAATTTGGCGAGTATACCAGGGACTTTAGGAAAAAGGTCCTCGGAGAGATAGGTGGTATCGACCCTTGGATAGGTCGTAAGTTTCTTTTCGTATAAACTCTGGATAAGCCTGAGGGTCTCCTCTGCTGTAAATCCGTATTTGCGGTTCCCGTCCACCTGCAGCGAGGTAAGGTCAAAAAGGCGAAGGGGAGCTTCACTTCCGGTTTTGCGTTCATAGGATATGATAAAAAACTCATGCCCAATAATATCAGCAAGTTTTGCAGAAGCCTCATCGGCCGTGGCAAACCGGCCGGAAGTGGCTGAAAAGATTACCTCGCGGTATTTGGTTTTAAGTTCCCAATAAGGTTCGGGCTTAAAATTATCGATCTCAAGCTGACGTTTTACAATCAGTGAAAGTGTGGGTGTTTGCACCCTGCCAATCGAAAGCACCTGCCTGTTTTGACCATATTTCAGCGTATAAAGCCTTGTGGCATTCATACCAAGAAGCCAGTCTCCAATTGCCCGGGCACTTCCTGCTGCATAAAGGTTATCAAAATCATGACCATCGCGCAAATGTTCAAATCCCTCCCTGATAGCCTCTTCCGTCAGAGAGGAGATCCATAATCGCTTCAATGGCTTATCGTTACCCGCTTTGGAAAGTACCCACCGTTGGATAAGCTCCCCCTCCTGTCCGGCATCCCCGCAATTTATCACCTCGTCTGCCTTGCTGACCAGTTTTTCGATGATTCCAAATTGTTTTTTAACCCCATTGTCATTAATCAATTTAATGCCAAATCGTTCCGGAAGCATTGGCAACATACGCATGTCCCATGATTTCCACCGGTCGGAATAATCATGGGGCTCTTTTAACGTACAAAGGTGACCGAACGTCCAGGTTACCTGGTATCCATTCCCTTCATAATAGCCGTCCATACGGTTCCTGGCCCCAATGATAGAGGCAATTTCCTTGGCTACACTTGGTTTTTCAGCAATGCAAACTCTCACCTTTTCAATTTCAAATCAGGGATCAAAGGTAGTTCACTTTGTGGTTAATGGGAAACCTAGACCAAAGTTTATAAAAAAGAGGTTAGGGCGGCAATATAAATTGCTTATTTTTGCCCGCAGAAAATGGGAAAAATCACAGAAATATACAATCGCAATATCTACGGGGTGATCACCACGCTGATCTTTCATATCGTGATTTTACTATTTCTTATTTTATCGCATTTGAACATCACTATTCAACCCAAAATGGATTCGATTGTTCTGGATTTATCTCAAATTGATCTGAAGATTCCTGAGCCGCCCAAAGAGAAGATCATGCAGCCCGATGCAGCCGCCGTTTCGCAACAAAAAGCAGGAGCAACAAAGCTGGCCTCCAACAGGGCCGTTAATGATGCTGCAAAGGGTACCGACGAATCTGCCTCATCCTCCAAAGATCCGTTTTTCGATAAGGCATACAAAAACGAAATTGCTGCAGCAAAAAAACTTGTCAGCGACGTCAATCAGACTTTGGCTAGAAAGATTCCGGTGATTGGAGATATTCCGATGCCTGCCGATCATGCGGAAGGAAAGACCCGTGAGGAGGTGAAACAATCCAACTACAAAGGAAAATCAAATATCCATTATTCGCTCGAAAACAGGTACCATGCCTACCTTCCGATACCCGTTTATCTGGCAGAAGGTGGAGGTGAAGTTGTTGTCGATATTATTGTTGGACGTGACGGTGTAGTAATGAAAGCGGAACCAAGAACAAATCCGGCAATTGCAGATTTGACCACATTCGCTTACGCTAAACAGGCTGCAGAAAAAACAATTTTCAATGAAGATCCCAAGGCACCGGAGCGGCAAAAGGGGACCATTACCTATATTTTTCTGGCGCAATAGGAGAATAACGAAAAATGTAAATATCAAATCATTATCATCAGATGAAAAGAAAATCCGCCTAAAAAGATTCTTTGCTACACATCGTTTCGCTCAGAATCTCCTTACACAAAATTCCGGAAATGCTTCATAAACTGAACCCTCTCCCACGCGGCAGGATTACCACTGTTTGACTGGCTTAACCGACCTCTGAACTCTTTAAGACTCCGAAACTCATTACTAACCATCCATTTTGACAAGTCATTAATCATCTTGTCAAGTTGAAACAGGTCATTCAGATACAGCGATGAGACAACCTGACAGACCTGTGCTCCTGCAAGAATTTGTTTAATCACACCTGCCCCGTCATGAATACCTGTCGAGGCAGCAATATCGCATTTTGTGCGCCCCGAAAGAATCGATACCCACCGCAGTGTATTCCCCAAATCAGATGGAGAGCTGAGGACAAAACCGGAAGAGATAACCAACTGATTGATATCAATATCAGGCAACCATGACCGGTTAAAAAGGACAATCCCCGCTACTCCTGACTGATCAATCAGTTCTGTATACCGGATCAGATTCGATTGGTAAGCGCTAATTTTGAGAGAAACGGGAATTTTTATGGTCTGTTTTACACTGGCTATAATATCAGAGGTAGCATCTGCAATCTCCTTCTCCCCGTTGCGGGTGTCCGAAGGGAGGAAAAACAGATTCAATTCAAGGGCATCTGCTCCTGCCTTTTCAATCTCTTTTGCAAAATAGGTCCATTTCTGGGAACTCATGCAATTGATACTGGCAATCACTGGTATTGCTACCGATTTTTTAGAGGCAGAGATCAATTCAAGGTAGTCTGCAAGAATATTGGCCGTTTCGATGGTCTCCATATAATCCATCGTCTCAGGAAAAACAAAATGACGATTTGTCATTGAATGTGTTTGCTCCTCTATCTCCATAATTATCTCCTCCTCGAAAAGAGATTTTAAAACCACCGCAGCGGCTCCCATTTTTTCAATTTTGACGATTTTCTCAACAGAATCGGTGAGACTGCTGCTGCCGACTATAATCGGGTTCTTAAGTTGGAGTCCTAAATAAGTGGTGGATAAATCAGGTGTATTCATAGAGAATATTATTATGTCGATCTATTTAATTAATTATTAATGAGGGTAATATAAAAGAATATTATTTATATATTTATATTACAGGTACCATTTAAAGCAATCCTGTTTTGATCTAAATACCGAATAAAATTCTGAATATACCATTGTCCGTAAACTCCCTAAAATTATGCAAAAAATCCTTTAAAATCCTGCGAAATTTTGGAACAGTCGGAAATTTCGATGCAATATTTAATTTGTTCTGAATCCTTAAGGCTGAAGAACAACCTAAAGGGACAACAACTAATTTTAATTTTTTATCAAAATAAATTTAATTCGCTAAAATTTATGGCTTATATTTGAATTCTGATAGAATAAATCCAACTATGAATCCCGATCCCACCCTGTTGTTAAACCTTACTTCCATCCAAATGCCATTTGGCAAATACAAAGGGACTTATTTGTGTGACCTTCCCGTTTCGTATCTGGAGTGGTTCGAGCAGAAAGGGTTTCCGGAAGGTAAGCTTGGGATTCTTCTTCAAACGATTTATGAAATCAAGCTGAATGGTCTCGAATATTTACTGGTTCCACTCAGAAAAAGCAGGTTTAAGAAATGACGACAGCATCCTTACCTGAATTAAGAAGGGCAATAAACAATATTCCGACAGGTGATTTGCCCGAATTATGCATCCGCCTTGCACGGTTTAAAAAAGAGAACAAAGAGCTCCTCTCCTACCTTCTCTTTGAGGCAGATGATGAACCGGAATATATCCGGAAAATAAAATCGGAGATCGACGACCATTTTAGCGAGCTTAGCCGTATAACTCCTTATCTGACAAAGAAAGGGGTTCGTAAAGCGCTCGCCTTTACCAACCAGCGAATTCGATATTCCGGTCAAAAGCGAACAGAGGTGGAATTGTTAATCTATTTCTGCAAGAAATTCCAGAAAGAGGTTCCTTTTCGACACAATATCACCCTAAAGAATATTTACCTCCGCCTGATGCAACGGATTAAAAAGACGATAGGGTCGCTGCATGAAGACCTCCAGTTCGACTATAGCGAAGCGATAAAGGCTCTTGAGTGATATTTATTTCTAATATTTAGTAATTCCAAAGGGGACCATTATTTCATTATGTTCAGATACATTAAGATAAGCCGGATAAATACACGTTGTTTCTTCACAATCGTTATCTTTTTCTTTTCCTTTAACTTAAAGGTTTTTGCTATTCCCGGAGATAGTATAGTTTCAGGAGTTCGGCTGGCCACTTTTGATATTGATGCCACCCCATCTGTTGGAACACTTTTAACTTATAACAAAGAGATCAACAAATGGGATCTGGGACTTCGGGCTAAAGGGGTTGTCCTTTTAGGATCGGGGGAACCTGTTGTTTTGTGCTCAGTTGACTGGATTGGAATTGCAAATGAGGGTCAGGATATTTTCAGGAAGGCGCTGGCAGATGCAGCAGGAACCATTCCATCCAGGGTGGCGATTCATACAGTTCATCAGCATGATGCGCCGACATGCGATTTCGGCGCAGAAAGGATGCTCATCGAAGCTGGCTGTGATCCGATGTGTTTCGAGGGTAGTTTTGCCCGTGAAATGATTATCCGACTACAGGCATCGGTGAAAAATTCCCTGAGTCATACCCAACCAGTTACACATCTGGGCCTTGGTGAGGCGGAGGTTTATAAAGTTGCATCGAACCGTCGTATCATTGGAAATGACGGGATGCTTAAAGCGACACGGTATTCAAGCTGTCAGGATTCTGCCCTGATAGCCGAACCCGAAGGTCTTATTGATCCGATGGTTTCCCTTGTCAGTTTCTGGAATGCCGACAAACCCATTGCGGTCTTAAGCTATTACGCGGTTCACCCCCAGAGCTATTATCGGACTGGAGTAGCAAATCCTGATTTTCCGGGGGTTGCGCGCTTTATGCGCCAGCTGGCTGTACCAGAAGCGCAGCATATTCATTTTAACGGCGCCGGTGGAAATATAACGGCAGGAAAATATAATGATGGCACGCAAAAAATGCGAGGCATCCTTGCGGAGCGACTCGCTGATGGGATGAAACGTGCATGGGAAGCGACAAAACGGGAACCTTTAACAAACGGAGAGATCTCATGGAGTGTGGAGCCATTGGCGCTGCCGTTACCAAAAAACCAGGAAGAGATGCAAACATGGCTGGAAACAAAGGACTCCCTATTTCTAAGTAACAATTTATCCAAACTTATTTTCCTGCGACGGTCACTATCCGGAAAACAATTGGATGTGAGATGCCTAAGATTAGGCAGGGCCCGTATTTTGTTTGCTCCCGGTGAATTATTCGTTGAGTATCAGCTTGCAGCGAAGGCCATACGGCCCGATCTGTTTGTTGCACTGGCTGCCTATGGCGATTATGCCCCTGGGTATATCTGCACGGCAGTAGCGTACCTGGAAGGTGGTTATGAATCAGGTGTAGCTTCGGGTGTTACCCCTGACGCGGAAATCGTTCTTATGACTGCAATCCGAAAATTACTGCGAAGTTATTAGGCAGATAAATAAATACGACCGATATGGCTCATATTACTCAGTTTAGACCTGCTTGCCGGAATAATAGCTGAACGAAAAATAACACTTATCAAAAAATAAAATGACAACCAGACGATTTTTTTTAAGGACGATTGGAACCGGAGCAGCAATATCAGCTGTTTCCTTACCTTCTTCAGCATTAGCCGCCTCCATCATTAAGGAGCAGGATAATAAATTAAAACCCGTCCGGATAGGGATTATTGGCGCTGAGAATTCCCATTCGGTTGGTTTTGGAAAATTATTTAACATCGACAAAAAATTCCCCGGAGTTGAGGTGACACATCTTTGGGGCGAAACCGAAGATTTCGCCCGCAAAACGGCAGAAGCAGGCAGGATTCCCAATATTGTGAAGGATCCAATGGAGATGCTCGGAAAAATCGATGCGCTGATTGTCGACCACCGCCATGCAAAATTTCACCTCGAAGCTGCGACCCCATTTGTGAAGAGAGGAATTCCAACTTTTATTGATAAACCGTTCTGCTACAGGGTTGAAGAGGGAAAAGCTTTCCTGGAATTGGCCAGGAAAAACGGAACGCCAATCACTTCATTCAGCTCAATTGCGCAAAGTAACTGTACGTTCGACATCAAACAGCAGTTGGAATCGATGGGAGAAATTAATCATGTTGTCCGGTATGGTCCTGTGGACCTCGATTCGGAATATGGGGGGATATTTTTCTACGGAGTTCACATCCTTCAGCCTTTGATGTTCCTCTTTGGTGAAGATATTCAGAAAGTAAGAATTACACGAGACGGGAAGAAAGGGAGCGCTTCCCTCGTATTTAAGAGCGGGCTGTTTGCCACGCTGATCTTTAAAAATCATGCCTATGGATGGGAAACGTTCGTGGAAACAAAGACGGGGCTCGTCGAATTGAAATCGCGTATTCCGGAAAGCGATCCGGTGAAAATTTACACCGACATTGTTGAGATGTTCAGAACAGGGGTCGAGCCACGCAGCCATCTCAGTATGCTCACCGAAGTGGCAGTTCTTGAGGCACTTGAAAAATCGGCATTGAATGAATTGTGGGAACAGGTTAAAATATAAATCAACGAAGAAAAACAATGAAACGAGCATGTTCGGCAAACACAAATACGGATGAATATTTCACATGCGAGTTCCATCCGGCAATTAAAAAACAAAGTATATACGAATGAAAAATCAAACTTTACTATTTGCAGGAATGGTTCTGGTCGCAACGCTAATTTTCAGTTGTGCGGAAAAACAGAATGGGTTAACCGATCTGGAGAAACAGGATGGTTGGAAGCTTTTATTTGACGGACAAACGCTGGCAGGGTGGAAGAACTACAACGAGCCCGGCATCTCGAAATGGTCTGTTGAGAATGGTTGTCTTGCAGCCAGCGGCACAGGGAGTGACTCGACAGGATATATCCATACCGTGCAACAGTATGATAATTTCGAACTTAATTTTGACTGGAAGATTGCAAAAGAGGGTAATAGCGGCGTAATCTATCATGTTTTGGACGGCAAAAAATTCAGGACACCTTATGTAACAGGTCCGGAATATCAACTTCTTGACGATGTTACATTCCCTCAAAAAGTAGAAGACTGGCAATTAACCGGGGCCGATTACGCAATGCATATTGCCGACCCTAAAGTTAAGAAACTAAATCCTGTTGGCGGATGGAACTCTTCCCGAATAATTTTCAATAACGGTCATGTGGAACATTGGCTGAATGGGGCTAAAATAGTTGAATTTGAGGCCTGGACCCCCGATTGGTTCCGGTTGAAAAACAGCGGGAAATGGTCGAAAATGCCGGAATATGGTCTTTCGGAAACAGGATACATTGCGTTGCAGGATCATGGAAGTAAAGTGTGGTTCAGGAATATGAAGATCAGGGAACTTCCCAAAAAAGCCAGGAGCGCTGAGAAACTTTTCAACGGTGTCGATCTTAAAAACTGGGTAGCCTATGGAACCGAAAAATGGTATGTTCAGGATAGTCTTCTAATTTGCGAAAGTGGCCCGGATCAGGGATATGGTTATCTTGCAACTCAAAATTATTATAAAGACTTTGATCTAACGGCCGATTTCAAGCAGATCACAAACGGGAACAGCGGTATTTTCTTCCGTTCTACATGCCTGGGAACGACTGTTTCAGGCTGGCAGTGCGAGATTGCACCTCCGGGGATGGACACAGGCGGTATCTATGAATCTTATGGACGAGGGTGGCTGCACCAAATCCCGGATGAAAAAGAGAATATCCTTAAAATGGGAGAATGGAATACAATGCGTGTAAAAGCAGTCGGTTCGGAGATCACCACCTGGCTTAATGGTCAGGAGATGACTCACCTCACCGATTCACTGATCGGAAAAGGAAACGGTCGTATTGCATTACAAATACACGATCGGGGTGGTATTAAGGTTCAATGGAAGAACCTTGTGATCCAGCCACTTTAGTTTAAGCATAGAACACTGATGACACAGATCCTACGGATAATCACTGATTTGTAATGCAATCTGTTCAATCAGTGTCATCGGTGTTCTATTTTTTTGTAATCCGCAGTGAGAATTTCAATCAACGAAACCGCCTGTCGTGGTAACTGCATTTTTATCCGAAGGGTCCCCTTTTTTATGTTTAAAGACTTTGGTGCATCCATTAATGTCAACTCACCTGCCTTTTCTAAAACTGTGATCTGATCAGCCGTTGGATTTTGCGGAGACCCCATCTTCTTCCATGCTTCATAGGAATTGCTGTGATCACCATCTATCCGAAAATGGGTTAACAGCACTTTTTTTGCATTCAAACCCTTGATGAAAAGTTCAACCGGTGAACCCGCATCCACAAGGTCGTCTTCGTGATAATTCCATAGAAGAACGGTCACTCTGCCAGTCTCCTTCGCTGCAAGTGCATTGATATCTGTTCGGCTGCCACGAACCCCGGAATCACGAATAGCTTTAAAATCATAGGCTAAATCACCATTCACCTCTACCCTGCTCCCGGACATCATTCCCAGCATTCTGAATACATTTAGCACCGGCTTATCCACGCCATTGGTGGCAAGGTCACGAAATCCCGCAAACCAGGGTTGGTTTTCGAATTCAAATGACCAGTTCACAGCGCCAATCAGATTTATACCGTAAGATTTGGCCAGGTCATATTCACGAGCCACGGATGCTGCGGTATAACTTGAATACATCGTGCCATTCCGATAGGCGTTTTCGGGATTGGTTTGCATTCCGCAAGCTGCACAACCCTCCGGATCAGATTCGCCAATAATAACAGGGATGTTTTTAAACTCGGGAAAAGAGGAAATAACCGCAAAATTATCATTCATATTTTGCAATTGCCGACTCATGCCCATTTGTACTTTCCCATTAATTACCCTTGGAGAACCTTTGGCATGAAAACCTACATAATCCAGTGGTGCACCTATCTTGCCTGTCGCTGAGTTATTGCCACGCAAACAATGTTCAAGAAATCCCCTGACAAATTCTGCACCACCCCCGTGAGAATGAGGTCCGCCAATCCGTGCCGTTGGAAGTGCCCGTTTAACGGCATCAGAAGCAAAATCGTACATCCTGCAATACTCAGTCAACCGGTCCGGGACCATTAAATAATCTCCATTAGGTTCGTTCCACAGTTCCCAGTACCAACTCTCAACTTCAGGCTGACCATACCGATCAACATTATGCCTGACCCATTGAAAAATCAATTCAGCCCACTTTTTATAATCTTTAGGGGGATAAGCCCATCCGGTCATGATTTTTTTATAATGCTGACCCGGCGACCAATCATGTTTGTAAGGTTCAGGATGAGTTGAAAGAGCTTCGGGCATAAATCCGATCTGAGCCAAAGGTTTCATCTTCCGTTCGATATAGGTATCGAAGATTTTATCAATTATCGTCCAGTTATAAATGGCATTACCATCCTTATCTTCCGTATACATATTGGTAGAGCCCCATTTGAGGGCAGCAATACCATCGCCGGTAGTCATCAGATTATGGGCCCTCACATATACAGGAACAGGACTTAAGGCGGCAATTTCAGACAACAGTTTCTTACCGTCTTTCATATACGTGTAGTTTGGTTCATCATAACCAAACCAGGCCCAGATGGGTCTCATGGCTCCCTTCTCCCGGGATAGATCGACATTGATCACAACCTTTTGACTTTGAGAAAACCCAGACAGTGATATCAGAATAATCAGGAATAAAAAGGTTGTTTTCATCAAACCATTTTTTTTAAAAAATAAGGATTGTATTAGGTCTGAATAATACTTCCGATGAAGAATTAACTAAAACGGGTTAATTGCCAGTAAAGGCGTTCAAAGCTTTTGTCGGTCTGCCATCATCACCCCAGGCGCTCAAATTATAGTTACTCCAGCTTCTGGCACCTTCCGGTTCCCAGTAAAATACCCCTAGGCCCTTGTTGCCCGGAACGGTCTTTATCTTATTCTGAACTGCCACCAACATATCAAAGGTATTCTGCGGTTGAGTATCCTCTCCACCCACTTCGACAACCATAACCTCCTTACCATATCGTGAGGCCAGATCGACCAGATTATTGCCAAGGTCATCGATAGAGAGCGAAAAATCGGGCTTCCCATCCAACCAATATGGATAGTAGGATAATCCGATTATATCGTATTTTGCATTGTTGGCTGTTGCATTGTCAAACCACCATCTGCTTCGGCTGCTGTTATTTCCCTGATCGACATGAAGGATAACCTTTGTTCCGGGACTTATCCCCTTTACTGCCTCGTAACCCATATTCGCAAGTTGAACTAACTGACTCCAATTATTAATACTTCCTTCAGGATAAATCATCCCATTGGTTATCTCATTTCCAACCTGGACCCACTGTGGAGATATTCCGGCCGACTTAAGGGAGGTCATCACCTCTGTGGTATAATTGAATACATCTGCTAATAGCTGCTGGAAGTCATGACCAACCCACGCTGCAGGTTTTCGCTGTTGACCCGGATCGGTCCACGAATCGCTATAGTGAAAATCGATCATCACCTTTAGACCCATATTCCGGGCACGAACAGCCATCGCCACGGTCTCATCCTTACTGCAATGTCCGCTGGCTCTATCATCGGATGGATTAACCCATGTTCTGAGTCTGATTGCATTAATTCCATGATCCTTCAGAATCTGAAAACAGTCCTGTTCAATTCCGGCGTCATTTAAAAACTTATATCCTGTCGCCTCCATTTGGGGGAGCCAGCTAATATCAGCCCCTTTTACTAAACTGCTGTCTTTCGTAATTATCGGAGTTTTTACTACATATGATTTGGAACATCCCACACAAAGGATGATGAAAAAAAGTATTACAATTAAAATTGAATTATTCCTTGGCATGAGTCACAGATACATAGTTAATATTTCACTCAAAATTATAAATATAAATGAAGTGAGCGGTTGTCAGTTCAAGAACTAAACAGACAACCGCTCATTATGGAACAGCTAATATTATTAAAATATTGATTCATGCATCCGCCTGAAGTTCTGATTTTTAATTACTTTTCCCGTAAACCTATTTCAGGACTAATTACGACTGTATGACTTGGCTGTACGATGCCTTGTCCTGATTTTGGTACTCATTGAGGGTCTAACCTGCACTTTCTTTTTCCAATTATGTCACCCTTTCAGGGTTAGGAAAATGATAATATCTTGTTTTTGCTACAATCATGTTACCCTTTCAGGGTTTGTAACTGTCAATTCATTGGATGATGCATTCCATTGCTCAATTCATTCTTAATTCCTTCATTCCTTAATTCCTTCATTTTTTTGATTCGCCCCATCGCCTATTCGTTCTCGTGTAGTCGTGCAGTCGTCTAGTCGCCCCTTCGCCCCTTCGTTCCCTGGTTCCCTCGAAAAGTTGTGCGGTCGTGCAAGTCTCCACAACCTACCTCAGCTGGATAAGCACCACCGACATAGCAGGGATACTCGCTTCAACCAACCCGTTGTTTAGCTTTGCCCCTGTGAAGTCGGCCATTGAGACCTCCTCCTTTTTGCCAAAATCGTTGTAAGCATTCATCTTATTGGCAGTTACAATTTTCCCTGAAATCCGGGTCGATTT
>CAIXCY010000045.1 GCA_903918045.1 uncultured Bacteroidia bacterium | reverse complement strand
TTTTCTTGAACCGCAATAATAAATTTTGCTTTTTTTAAAACTAAATCCTATTCCCTATTTTCCCTCAAATCTCTCAGTGAACGCCGACCCCATCTCGCTAAAACAGCTCCCTGAAATCGTGGTGCAAATGTAAACGGTTTTAATTCCCGTATCACCAAATTGCAATAAAAAATGATCTTTTATTTTCTTTTTTTTCATCCCTTATAGCATATGCCATTATTTCAGCACAATAGCTATGTTAACCCAATGTTAAGCCTTGAAATTACATGATGGAATGACTCTATTCAGGGTGAAATTGAGGAGTAAAAAAGGTCTTCAGACCATTGTTGAACCGAAGACTTCGGCAAATTTCCCGAGAACAAGCTCTTTTAACCGCCCAAAATCCTGCGTTGATCCAAGCTCTTTCCCGAGAGAAGTAACCCCTTTGTCTGAAATACCGCATGGATTAATGTGTTTAAAGTATTCCAAATCGGTATTTACATTCAATGCAAAGCCGTGCATTGTGACAAAACGGGAACTTTTCACCCCGATTGCGCAGATCTTTCTCGCCGAAGGTTTCCCCACATCAATCCAGACACCCGTCGCATTTGGATCACGCGAAGATTCTATACCATATATAAGCAGTGTTCTGATTATGGTCTCTTCTATATTATATATATACTGCCGAAGACCAATCCCGAAATTCTCAAGATCCAGGATGGGGTAACCCACGAGTTGCCCCGGACCGTGATAAGTGATATCTCCACCACGGTCAGTTTTAAAGAATGTGGCATCCTTTGCCTGGAGTTGAATATAATTCAGTAAGAGGTTGTGCTCATCACCGCTCTTTCCAAGGGTATATACATGCGGGTGTTCAACAAAGATCAGGTAATTGGGGGTGGCTATCCGGGAATCCTGATCGGTGGCACTATTTTTCTTCTTCAGATCTACGATCTGCTTCAACAACTCTTCCTGCCTTTTCCAGGTAACCATATAATCGGATAACCCTAAATCAAGATATTGTACCCTTTTGTTTTTCACTTAAAAATGTTTTTAATTTGAGTCACAACGGTTCCTTTTCAGATCCCTGTTTGGCACTCAATTATTCAGAGCGCCAAGATACGCATTTTAAAGAGCTGCTGTTCGGTCATATCTATCTCAATTTTTCTACTTTTGAGCTTTTAAAATTTGAATTGAATGAGCATTATCACTGTATTAAAAAGATATCCGACCACATTTTGGATCGCGAACATGATGGAGTTGTTTGAGCGATGGGCGTGGTATGGCTTTTATATCATCTTCGCATTATACCTTACAGGTTCCACTGACGAGGGAGCTTTAGGATTTTCCCAAACACAAAAAGGGCTGATCATGGGGATAGGAACCGCCTTCCTTTACCTGCTCCCCATTATTACCGGTGCATTGTCGGACCGGATCGGTTACCGTAAAACACTCTATATTGCATATACTATATATACTATAGTGTTTTTGCTTATTCCGACCTTCAAATCATTCAATGCCGTTTTCGTCATATACCTGCTTCTTGCCATCGGAGCGGCTCTCTTTAAACCGATCATTGCGGCAACAGTAACCAAGACCACTGACGCGCAGAGCTCCTCCATAGGGTTTGGCATTTTTTATATGATGGTTAATATCGGTGGGTTTATCGGCCCCTTCGTAACCGGATTTGTTAGAAAGTTTTCATGGGATTACGTATTCTATTCATCTGCGGCGGTTATTGCCCTTAATTTCATTCTGCTCACCTTTTTTTATAAAGAGCCGGTTCAGAAAAGTACCGACGAGAAGCAGCGTTATACATTTTCGGAGCAAATACGCCACATTTTCGGAAATATTGGCAATGCCCTGTCTGATTGGAGATTTGCACTGTTTCTTGTGATCATAGCCGGCTTTTGGACTATGTATATGCAGTTTTACATGACCTTGCCGGTATTTATCGACCAGTGGGTAAACACAGCACTTCTCTATGATTTCTTAAATTCCGCCTGGCCCTGGCTTGCCCATCAACTAGGTACAACGGAAGGAACTATTCCGGCAGAATATATTTTAAATGTGGATGCCGGCTATATTATCCTCTTTCAGATAGCTGTTTCTGCAATTGTGATGCGCTACAAACCTTTGAGTGCAATGATCGCAGGAATCCTCATTGCATCAATCGGGTTGGGACTCAGTATGGCCACGCAGAACTCCCTGTTTATTGTTGTCGCTTTGCTTGTCTTCTCTATCGGCGAGATGATGAGTTCACCAAAGATCACCGAATATATTGGCCGGATAGCTCCTTCAGACAAAACCGCACTTTACATCGGATGTTCCTATATTCCGGTAGCGCTGGGAAATCTCTTTGCAGGGATTGTATCAGGAAACGTCTATCAGAACCTTTCTGATAAAATTACCCTGACCCAAAAAGAGGCGTTAGCCAGGAATATTGATCTTCCTGCAATCGGGGGCCAGTTTACCAAAAATGAATTTTTCAAAACCGCTGCCGCAAGGATGAATATGAATACCGGTCAGCTCACCCAATATCTGTGGGATAAATACCACCCCGCATCCTTTTGGTACGTCGTCGCCGGAATCGGAATAGTTGCCTCTGCCGTGCTGTTTTTCTACGATCAGTTTATCATTAAAAGAAGATAAATTTGTATGTACCATTTCACAAAATCAAGATGAATTCAAAACGATTAACTCTCATCGGTAAGATTTATCATATAAGCATATTGGCCATCCTGTTTGCCTTACCCGGTAGCTCATCTATCGCCCAAAATAGTTACCAACTGTTTAAAAATTATGAATCATTTAAACCTGACAGCACCGGGAAGTTCTACTTTGCACTCGACAATGTGAACTTTTTCAAGAACAATGAAAACAAACTGGAGCGCAGTGCAGATTATACGATCACCGGTACCTTGTTGCGCCCTAAGGCAGTCTACTATGCTGATCCGAAGCTCAGGCTCGAACTTGGTGGCCATGTTTTGAAGTACAATGGAAGAGACGATTATGCACACATTTCGCCCTGGTTCAATTTACATTATCAGGCAACTGATAAAATAGCTGTGATTCTGGGAAATCTAAATTCAGATATGGGTCATTCCCTTCCTGAACAACTTTATAATCCGGAGCGATTCTATACCGCAACTCCCGAAGCAGGGCTGCAGGGTAAATACAATTCAACCCGTTTTTCTGCCGATCTGTGGATTGACTGGCAACAAATGATCCTTCCTGGAGATCCCTACAAGGAGCGTTTCGTTTTCGGAGTAAGACCTGAACTTATTCTTTTAAATCATGACGGGGTTTCACTCTCCGCCCCATTTACTTTCTATGGGATGCACGAAGGGGGAACCATTGGCACGGCTCCCGGATTGGCTAAAAGTTTTATAACCATCACCCCTGGTTTGGTCTTCAAAAAAAATAGCTCCGGGAGTCTGATCACTGATTTGGAATTTAACACCTCTTTCTCCCTTTCAACTTATCCAAAAGACAACCTTATATTTAAACAAGCTAACGGATGGGGGTTCTATGCCAGCGGAAACATCAACTCAACCTATGGCGGATTAACTGGGGCTTTCTGGCACGGACATCTGTTTTATACTCCACAGGGAACGCCAATTTTTCAGAATTATCCCGGAACAGGAACTGATTGGCTAACAAATCACGAAATGATTGATTTGAAATACCACTACCAGTATCAGATCATGAGAGATACCTACTTTGGATTTATGTTTGATTACTATTTTGATACCCTTCGGATGAAAGCGGTGAATAGTGAAGGATTATACCTTGTTGTGAATTTTAAAGTCCTTACCAAACGGAAAAAATAACCGGAGAAGGAGTCTAAAGCACATTCCGGTCTCCGGAATTGCTTTGCATTGATTTAGTTGAAGTTATTTTTCTCCACAAGTTGCAAAATCAAAAATATTCTATACTTTTGCAGTCCCGATTTTATCTTTATTTGCTGAAGTATCAATCGGGTATGGTAGCAACCTTAGCAAAATGTTATTAACAATTCGTTGTCAGTAACCCTGTTACAATACCTATTGATCGTGTGAATCAGCAAAAAAGAGATTATGTCACATTTAATAATTTGAAACGAAAGTGGATACTTTAAGTTACAAAACGATATCGTTGAACAAAGCAACGGTAAACAAAGAGTGGGTCGTCATTGACGCCACAGACCAGATTCTGGGTCGTTTGGCCGCTAAAGTGGCAATTGTCCTCAGAGGCAAACATAAGGCAGGTTACACCCCTCACGTAGATTGTGGTGATAACGTTGTCATTATCAATGCTGAAAAGGTTCGATTAACCGGGAATAAATGGAAATTAAAGGAATATATCCGTCATACGGGTTATCCTGGAGGTCAGCGCACACAAACGGCTGCCGATATCCTGAAGAAATATCCTGAAAGACTGATGGAAAAAGCTGTTAAAGGGATGCTCCCAAAAAATAGCCTCGGAAGCAAACTTTTCACAAACCTGCATGTATTTGTTGGCGCAAATCATGACAAGCAAGCACAGCAGCCAAAATTTATAAACCTGGACAATATTAGATAAGTATCATGGAAATAATTAACACTATTGGCAGAAGGAAAACCGCTGTTGCCCGTGTATATCTCTCTGAAGGAAAAGGAAACATCACCATCAACAAAAGGGATATTAACGAATATTTTCCTGTAGGAACATTGCAGTACATTGTACAGCAGCCATTGAACCTTTGCGATGTTGCCGGACAATACGACATCAAAGTCAATCTTGACGGAGGTGGTTTAAATGGTCAGGCTGAAGCACTTCGCCTGGGCATCTCACGCGCCCTGCTTAAAATTAACGAGGCTGAATATCGTCCAAAGCTGAAAGCTGCCGGATTTCTTACCCGCGATCCACGCGAAGTGGAACGTAAGAAACCAGGGCGTCCAAAAGCACGGAAACGCTTCCAGTTCTCTAAACGTTAATCAACAGATTACAAGAATTTTTAATAAATATTGTTTAGCATCTAAATTACCCGGACTCCAATATCTTTTGGACTACCGGGTAATTGACTGAACAGAACGTAAACAAATCATTATTATGCCAAGAACAGAATTTAAGCAATTACTCGACGCAGGGGTACACTTTGGTCACCTTAAGCGCAAATGGAATCCAGCTATGGCTCCTTACATCTTTATGGAGAAGAACGGAATCCACATCATCGATCTTCAGAAAACCATCGTCAAGATTGACGAAGCAGCCGAAGCACTGAAGCAAATCTCACGGTCAGGTCGCAAAATCCTTTTTGTTGCTACCAAAAAACAGGCAAAATCAATTGTAGCTGAAAAAGTTACAGCCATCAACATGCCGTATGTGGCAGAACGCTGGCCAGGTGGTATGCTTACCAATTTTCCAACAATCCGGAAAGCGGTTAAGAAAATGTCATCGATCGATAAAATGATGAAAGACACTGCCTGGGATAACCTTTCAAAACGTGAAAAACTCCAGATTACCCGTCAAAGGGCGAAGCTCGAGAAGGTATTGGGATCTATTGTTGACCTTACTCGTCTTCCTGCTGCCCTTTTTATTGTTGACGTACTGAAGGAGAAAATTGCTGTTCGTGAGGCTCAACGTCTTAGCATACCGATTTTTGCAATGGTTGACACCAACTCAAATCCTGAAGGTATTGATTTTATCATCCCATCAAACGATGATGCTTCTCAATCTATTGACTTAATCATCAGCACAATGTGCGAAGCGATCAAGGATGGTCTTTCAGATCGTAAAGTTGAACGTGAAAAAGACGAGACAGATGAGAAACCTTTGGCACTTAAAAAAGGTGGTCGTAAAGCTGTTGTTAAAATCATCGTAGAAGACGACATCGAAGAGATCGACGAAAAAGAGGATGAATTATTGGACGATACAATTGCTGATTTATTAGCCGATGATGATCTTCTTGATGAAGAAGTAATTGACGAAGAAATTGCAGAATAAAACGCAATTGATTTAAAATAAGATAGTTTTCAAATTGAACAATAAAATTTTTGAACAATGAATATTACTGCTGCTGATGTTGCAAAGTTGCGTAAAGCAACCGGTGCCGGTATGATGGATTGCAAGAATGCCCTTACAGAGGCTGAAGGCAATTTTGACCGTGCCATCGAAATCATCCGCGAAAAAGGTAAGTTGGTTGCCAGCAAACGTGCTGACAGAGAATCTTCTGAAGGTGTTGTGCTTGCCAAAGTATCTGAAGACAAAAGTTTCGGAGCTGTATTGTCATTAAACTGCGAAACAGACTTCGTAGCAAAAAATGACAATTTCATCGCCCTTACCGATAAAATCCTTTCACATGCTATTGCCAGCAAATGCACTACTCTTGATGAAGTGAAAGCGTTGGTGATGGATGGCAGGACAATTGGTGAGCAAGTACTTGAGCAGACCGGTATTATCGGAGAAAAAATCGAGTTGCCATACTATGCTTGTATCGCTGCCGAAAATGTTGTCCCTTATATCCATCCGGGTAACAAACTTGCTACGCTTGTAGGATTTACAAAAGCTATTGAAAATCAGGCAGGAAGAGATGTTGCAATGCAAATTGCTGCAATGAGTCCTGTAGCTGTTGACAATAGCGATGTCGCTCCTGAGATTGTTGAGCAGGAGTTAAAAATTGCCAAGGAAAAATTCCGTCTGGAAGGAAAACCTGAAGC
>CAIXCY010000044.1 GCA_903918045.1 uncultured Bacteroidia bacterium | reverse complement strand
CGCCGATCCATTGCTGACGATGGATCTTCCTCCGTTTATCACCGCTGCAACGGGCATGGATGCCTTAACTCACAATATGGAGGCATTCCTGGCTAAAAATTTTCACCCGCTTTGTGATGGAATCGCCCTCGAAGGGATGCGTCTGATCGCGCTGTCGATCGAAAAAGCGGTGAAAAATCCCGATGTTGAATCTCGTTCCAATATGCTTCTCGCATCGATGATGGGCGCTATTGCATTTCAGAAAGGACTCGGAGTCGTCCATTCGCTGGCACACCCTCTGTCCAGTTTACTCGACACCCATCATGGACTCGCCAATGCGGTAAACCTTCCTTATGGTATGCAGTATAATATTGCAGGTTTTGAAGATCGCTTTGTCAGGATGGCCAGGGCGCTGGGAGTTAAAAATGAAACGGGTGAGGGCGTTGTTGAATATCTGTTCGACCTAAATGAGCGTCTGGGAATTCCAAAAACTCTCGGAGGAATAGGGGTAAAGGAAGAGCATATTGAGATACTTGCCGACCTGGCGTATGCCGATTTTGCACACCCTAACAATCCCAAACCGGTTAGTAGGGAAGATTTTAAAATGCTTTATACAACTGCATTATAAGCTGTGAGAAAAACACTTACAATAGGGGTCTGCTTTTCGGAAACTAAATATCCCAATTATCCGGCATGGATAAGGGATGAAGTCAATGGTATTGAAGTAATTGAACTCTCATGGGAGAAGCAAAACTCCGATGAGCTGCATAATTGTCACGGAATTCTCCTTCCGGGCGGAGTCGATATGGACCCATTTTTCTATAATCCTGAACTTACCGGTTATGCGAATCAACCCAAACAATGGAACCGGCAGCGTGATCAGTTTGAGCTGGATCTTTTCAACCATGCCCTGTCGTTAAAGATGCCTGTACTGGGAATTTGTCGCGGTTTACAACTTATCAATATTGCGTTGGGAGGGACACTCATCCTTGATCTTGAAGCTGCAGGACGTGTCAACCACCGGAATATGAATGGGATTGATTATATTCACCAGGTAAAAATCGAAAGAGATTCCTTGCTGGCAACAGTAAGTGGCATCGGCGAAGGAGTTGTCAATAGCGCCCATCACCAGGCTATCGAACGGATCGCAGAAACCCTGATTGTAAATTGTTTCTCCGATGACGGTATCGTCGAGGGAATCGAATGGAAAGAAAAGCAAAACCGTTCACCGATGTTAAGTGTGCAATGGCATCCTGAGCGCATTGAAAATAAAGAGATAAACCCGCTTTCTCAGAATATCAAAGCCTGGTTCTTTGAGGAGGCTTCAAAATTTAAATCATGAATATTGTAAATCCCGCAACTCAGGAGTTAATCACATCCGTTATTGCAGACGATCAGCAAAGCATCTTACAAAAAGTAGCGGACGCGAAGAGTGGCCTAAAGAATTGGGCAAATGTTCAACTTTCAGAGCGGATCGCTATTATCCGGAAATTTGCTGCATTGCTTCAGGAAAATATCGAGTCATGTGCTCAGATCTTAAGTTCTGAGGTAGGTAAACCATTGCAACAGGCAAGAAATGAAGTTAATGGCGCTTGTGCCCGCATTGAGTGGCTGACCGCAAATACTTCGGCAGCATTTAGCGAGACATGGATGGTTGAAAGCGGTCCTACGCGCGAAAAGATTGTCTATGAGCCATTAGGTGTTGTTTGCAATATTTCGGCCTGGAACTATCCCTACCTGGTAGGAACAAATGTATTCATCCCTGCTCTTCTTGCAGGTAATGCCGTGATCTATAAACCTTCGGAGCTTGCTACCTTAACCGGTTTGGAGATCGGAAAATACTTTCATGAGGCAGGTGTGCCCGATGATGTTTTTCAGTGTGCCATTGGTGACAAAGCGGTAGGAGAACTGCTGCTCGATGCAGATCTGGATGGCTATTTCTTTACCGGATCGTACAAGACCGGAAAATATATCTACGAACGGGTAAGCAAAAAGATGAAACCTTGCGGACTTGAACTTGGAGGGAAGGATCCGTTATACGTTACCGATGATGTTGCCGATATCGTTTCGGTGGCAGCAAATACTGCTGACGGTGCTTTTTACAATAACGGTCAGAGCTGTTGCTCTGTCGAGCGGATTTATGTCCACGAAAAGGTGTATGACGCCTATGTCAAGGCTTTTGTGGCCGAAGTGAAATCGTATAAGATAGGTAGTCCGGACACCGAAAATGTTTATATCGGGGCATTAACCCGCAAAGAACAACCCAGATTTTTAGCGGCACAGGTTCAGGATGCAATTCAAAAAGGGGCGACTCTTTTGTGTGGTGGCAAACCCATCAATGTTCAGGGCAACTTCTTCGAACCAACAGTTTTGGTGGATGTAAACCATGAAATGGATGTGATGAAGGAAGAGTCTTTTGGACCTATTATTGGGATCATGAAGGTAAAGGATGATGCCGAAGCGCTTGCATTAATGAATGATACTCAGTATGGACTTACGGCTGCGGTTTTTTGTACCAATGAAAAGAGGGCTGCAGATTTGCAGAAAGAGTTGAATGCAGGAACCGTCTACTGGAATTGTTGCGACAGGGTAAGCGCAGCCCTTCCATGGAGCGGCCGGAACCACAGCGGTTTTGGAAGTACCCTTTCGATGGTGGGTTTGCGCGCATTTACACAACCAAAGGCATATCATTTAAGGAGTTAAAAAATCACGCAAAGTCGCAAAGTTGTTTTTATAACATCCTTAAAATCAGGTGTAAATTTTATTCCTTTTGATTTATTGAGATTTTTTTCTGAGTTTGAAACCTTATTTTTGTTTTGAAACCTTAGTAGCCAGGGAATTACCTCCGAACGAAACCTTATTACCTTATTTGATTGATCCTGTTTATTTATTTACCCCTTTTATATCCCTAATTCTCCGCTAAGATGTTTAACGACGAACTCAGAACGGATCCCCAAGAACCTCCCATCTATAAAAAGGGATGGAGATCCTTGAAGTAGTCCGTCAGATCGGGAGTCGATTCCCGGTTACAAAGAATAGCTGTTGGCACAAGTAAAGCAGGTGATTATTCTGTTTACCTGTTCACAATAATCTTGCGGATCCCCTTGACCCCATTGCCTTCAAATTCGATATAATAGATTCCGCTAGGAATTAGGCGCAGGTCAATTGTCCTTTGGAATACTCCGCACGTAGTTCTGGCATCCTCAATCTCATAAATTTTGTTACCGGCGTGGTTAAAGATCCTGATATTGAAGATCACTTCAACAGGCGATGTGAAAATTATCGTAAATAGACCATTGTTCGGTACAGGATAGACTCTGATCTGGATAACAGGTGAGACAACCTGGAAGACCGCTGAAATTAATCCGTTTGTACAGGTATTCGTTCCAACTACCGAAATAATACCTTCGGCAGCATCCATATCATAATTTACTGTAATGGTGTTTGTATTGGCTCCCGAAATGATTCTTGCACCTGATGGTAATGTCCAGGTATAACCTGTCGCATTTTCGATCGCGGCAACCGAATAGGTAGCACCAGTTGTCCCTGGATTGAATGTCACTGGACCGCTGATTAATCCTGCAGCACCCGGCAGATGAGTCACCTCGATCGCAAAAGTGGAAGCTTCTCCATTCTTACATGCATTATTCCCGTAGACCGATATATTGCCAGAAGAGGCATTTTCATTAAAATTAACCATGATTGCAGAGGTCCCGTCGCCACTTGAGATTGCTGCTCCTGCAGGTAAGCCCCACACATAGGAAGTTGCATTGGCTATCGGTGCCACAGCGTATGAAACGTCTTTTGTTCCGCTGCAGATTTGTGAGGTGCCCGTGATCTCTCCAGCCGCTCCTGCAGGCGCATCGACTGTCAAACTCTTGGTCGTAGCAACGGCCGCAGTACATCCCGATTGGGTAATATAGTTCACAGAAACTGTTTGTGCACCTGCTGAGGGCCAGTTGACGGTAACTCCATTAGTCGCACTACCCGAAGTAATCACTCCTCCTGGTGAAACAACCCATGCATAGCCAATCATGCCTCGCTCGGTCGTGTAAGTAACACCTTGACTTCCCTGGCAGACGGAGGTCAGATCGCTTATACCCGGAACAGGTAGCGAATCAACGGTGACCAAAACACTGTTTGTATTAGTACATCCTGTAGCTGTAATCGTTTCAACAACGGTATAAGTCGTGGAAACCAGTGGTGCCACAATCACATTGGGAGTAATCGACGTGAATCCTGCAACCGGTAATGAGCTCCAGCTGAATGTATTCGATGTGGCCGGGGCTCCTATTGTAGCCGTACTTCCGTAACAAATGATACTTGGTGATCCCGCCAATGCATCAGGAAGTGGATTGACTGTGAATTTCCATACCCCGGACGAAGTGTTCCAACCTGTATAAGATGTCGCATCATGAGCCTGACGGCGGTACCAGGTAGTCGCCAGTAGTCCTGTTGGAGGATTGTAGCTTGCTGAATTACTCTGTGTGATGGAGGTGATAATCGCAACAAAATTGTCGGAACTGCTCTGCCATTGATAGGTAATCGAATTATCCCCGCCGCTCGCATTCACCGTACTTGTGATTAAAGTAGGAATAATCGAATGGCTATAACAAAAAGCCTCTCCTTTTGAAGAGATAGCACCGGACGTGAAATTTGGCAGAACCGTAACTTTGTAAATGCCGGTTGATACGGTGAAGGTTGTATTACAGGTAACATCCTTTGCCAGCCGCTGATACCACGTGCTCACGGTGAGGTTCGACGGATCGAAGGTTTCCGCATCGCTGAGGGGAATATCGCTAAACGATGTCCCGTCGGTACTGGACTGCCATTTATAACTTATTGTTTCGTCACCACCACTTGCGGGTGTTGTACTTCCAATTACTGCCGGATTACCGTTGTAGCAGATCGTTTCACCCGTTGTGGCAATGGCTCCTGTTGTGAAGTTTGCATAAACCGTGACTTTATAAACGCCCGTTGACAAGGTGAAGGTTGTATTACAGGTAGCATCCTT
>CAIXCY010000043.1 GCA_903918045.1 uncultured Bacteroidia bacterium | reverse complement strand
GGGAAGACAACCTCGGCGCGTATCTTTGCCAAGACCATCAACTGTTTGAACCTGGATGATCATACAGAACCATGCAACAGCTGCGAATCGTGCCTGTCGTTCTCCGAAAACCGTTCGTACAATATTCACGAACTTGATGCCGCCTCAAACAACTCTGTCGATGATATCCGTTCGCTGGTTGATAAAGTCAGGATTCCTCCTCAGCTTGGGAAATACAGTGTCTATATCATCGATGAGGTACATATGTTGTCGCAATCGGCATTTAATGCTTTCCTGAAAACACTGGAAGAACCGCCGGCACATGCGATTTTTATCCTCGCCACAACCGAAAAGCATAAAATTCTACCAACAATATTATCGCGTTGCCAGATCTACGATTTTAACCGAATTACAATCCCCGATATTGAGAAATACCTTCTGGAGGTTGCTCAAAAGGAAAATATCAAAGCAGACCCTGAGGCATTGAATGTAATTGCACAAAAAGCGGATGGTGCGATGCGCGATGCCCTCTCGATTTTCGATCAGGTGGTCAGCTTTTGTGGTGCGAATGTCACCTATAAGGACACTATAGCCAATTTAAATGTGCTCGACTATGACTACTATTTTAAGTTGACTGACTGCTTTCTGGATGGCGATATTCCGGGTACTTTAATGATATTCAGTGAGATTCTCGATAATGGGTTTAATGCACACCATTTTATCATGGGACTTGGCCAGCATTTCCGTGATCTGCTGATTTGCAAGGATGCTGTTACAGTTCAGCTTCTCGAGGTGGGTGGCGAAATTCGCGAAAAATATAAAAAGCAGGCGACATCCTGTTCCATTAATTTTCTTATTGGTGCATTACAGCTTGCTTCCGAATGCGATATACAATACAAATCCTCCTCCAATCAACGGTTTTTGGTTGAATTGGCCCTTGTCCGGATCGATCAGCTCGAGGAATTGCTAAAAAAAAAACAATTGACGAAGCCTTAGCAACGTTATCATTACTGCCAATATTTTCGGTAATAGACCCGAATAAAAATGCAAATCGTTTAAATACGGTTAGTTCCAGCCGGGTTGCTGAGGTGCAGGTTACCCCGTTAGTTCCTCCATCAGTGCCAAGAATTGCACAACCGGTCACTGTTGAGGCAACACCGCGTAAAATTGCGGTCCGCGGATCTTTTTCTACACCTTCCATTCTTGATGCGTTAAGGGATGAGCCTTTGGTTGAGGATATCCGCAGTGTAGCCGAAACCAATGGGACCGATTATTTGCCTCCTCAAAAGGAAAAACCGTTTTTACAGCAGGAGTTACTCGAAGCCTGGAAGGGTTTTGTAACTACAATTACGGATGCTCCTCAGTTAAAATCGGCCCTCGGAGCGCGTGAACCCAAGCTGACAGGTCAATGGCAGATTGAATATGAACTGGATACGGAACTTCAGTATAACCGCCTTACCGCTGAGCTGAAACCGAAATTACTTGGCTTTTTAAGGCGAAAATTTGATAATGAGTCGATTGAAATTAATTTCTCCGTATCTGAACAAATCAATCAATCAGCTCACATTCCTTATACGGATGAGGAGAGATGGAATCTGCTAGTAACTAAATACCCATCACTTGCGGGGTTAAAGGCGAAATTTGGACTCGATTTTGAGCATTATTAATAAACAGTGATTACTTTTGCAAAAAATTTAGTTTAGGGGTTAAAATGTTCATCAGTTATTGGACAAATTTGAGAAAGTGTATAATTTTTAATATAAATCCTTTTCAATGCAAAAAATTAAAGTACTAAATCCGGTCGTGGAACTCGATGGGGATGAGATGACCCGAATTATCTGGAAAATGATCAGAGAGCAATTGATCCTCCCTTTTCTGGATATTGACATTAAATATTATGATCTTGGAATTGAGTACCGCGATGCTACCGATGATCAGGTTACTGTAGATGCGGCAAACGCAATTAAGAAATACAAGGTTGGTATCAAATGTGCCACAATCACTCCGGACGAAGCCAGGATGACAGAGTTTGGCTTAAAGAAGATGTACAAATCACCAAACGGAACCATCCGTAATATTCTTGACGGAACAATTTTCAGGGAGCCCATCGTAGTTAAAAATGTCCCCAGACTTATTCCGCAATGGACAGCTCCAATTGTAATTGGACGTCATGCCTTTGGCGATCAGTACCGTGCCACCGATATCGTGGTGGACCGCCCGGGAAGCCTTACAATGACCTTCACACCTGATGATGCTTCCGGTGCACAGGTACACGATGTTTACCATTTCGATGGGGCAGGTGTTGCAATGGCCATGTACAACACTGAGGAGTCGATCAGAGGCTTTGCTCACAGCTGTTTCAAAATGGCCCTTACCAAAAAATGGCCTCTTTACCTCTCTACAAAAAATACAATCCTTAAAAAATATGACGGCTTCTTTAAAGATATTTTTGAGGAAATCTTTGTTGCTGTTTATAAAGAGCAATTCAAGGCGGCTGGAATTACTTACGAACATCGTCTGATTGACGACATGGTGGCCTCCGCACTTAAATGGAACGGTAATTTTATCTGGGCCTGCAAAAATTATGATGGTGACGTTCAGTCAGATACTGTTGCCCAGGGATTTGGATCATTAGGCTTGATGACCTCCGTGTTGATGACACCGGATGGCGGAATTATGGAGGCGGAAGCTGCTCATGGTACAGTAACCCGTCATTACAGGGAGCACCAGAAAGGTCGTCCTACTTCAACTAATCCAATCGCCTCAATTTATGCATGGACTCGTGGGCTCGCATTCCGTGGAAAACTCGACAATAATCAGGAGTTGATTGATTTTGCGCTGTTGCTCGAAAATGTTTGTATCGATACGGTGGAATCCGGCAAAATGACAAAAGATCTCGCCCTTTCAATCTATGGCGAGGATCTGAAGCCCGAACATTATTGCACTACAGAACAATTCATGGCTGAGCTGGTAAAACTTATGAACAGCAGAATGGGCAATTAATTGAGGATTATTCCTTAAATTTAGTGCCTGATTTTAGTGTTATTATTATTTGTCACCAAGGTTAAAAAAGTCATAATTATGATAAAAAAAGCAGTGGAGATAGCTCTTAATGAGCAAATTAATGCGGAATTTAAATCTGCATATCTTTACCTGTCGATGTCTGCCTATTTTCAATCGGCCGGACTTTCAGGGTGTGCAAATTGGATGAGGGTGCAATATCAGGAGGAGTTGGCCCATGCCACCCGTTTCTTTGACTACGTTAATGAACGGGGTGGGCGGGTAACACTGGCACCTTTTTCTGAGGTTCAGGTTGAGTTTTCAGGAATTGTTGATGTTTTCGAAAATACGCTGGTTCATGAGCAGGTTGTTACTGGTATGATTAACAAACTCATGGATATTTCAATTCAGGAGAGCGACCACGCCACTAAAAGTTTTCTGCAATGGTTTGTAGACGAGCAGGTTGAGGAAGAGGCTAATGTGGGTCAGATCCTTAATAACCTGACATTAATCAAAGGAGAAGGGCAGGGGCTTTTGATGCTGGATCGTGAAATGCAATCACGTGTTTATGTTAATCCGTTTTCCCCCAAAGCCTGAATTTAGTGGTTAATGATTTAGTGATTAATGGTTAATTATTTACCTTGAGGTGTCTTTCTACATAATGTGGAAAAATTACCCGATAAATTAAATCCTTAAGAAGAGCAGTTTCAATGAAGCTGCTCTTCTCATTTTTAGATTGTTCAGCACCATTCACCACTATACATTCACCATTCCCCATTATATCCTTAACAATTAAGTCTTAGATTTCGTTACTTTCAACTTTTGAGTTACCTTTGTAGTTGAATGTTTTTATTAGATATTAATTATACAAGATAAGATAATGTCATTTTTCAACACCGTACTATCAAGCTTCTTTGGAAACAAATCTCAAAAGGATATTAAGGAGTTAACTCCTGTCTTAAATCGTATTAAGCAGGAATATCTCAGGTTTCCGGCCCTGACCAATGACGAGTTAAGAGCTGAATCGGCACTGCTCAGATCGAAAATTTACGATTATGTAAGAGCAGAAGAGGAGGAGATCATTTCGCTTAAGGAGCAGGCCGAAAGTGGTGAACTGCCGCTTGAAGATGGCGAAAAACTTTATGACCGGGTGGATAAACTCGAAGAGCTTATCCTTAAAAAAACAGAAGAGATATTAAATGAGGTACTTCCGGTAGCTTTTGCGATTGTAAAAGATACGGCTCGCCGGTTTATGGAGAATGAAACGATAGTTGTTACTGCTACCGATTTTGACCGTGATCTTTCGGTTACCAAAGATTTTGTTGAGATGGACGGCGATAATGCTGTCTATAAAAATGAATGGGTTGCCGGTGGATCTGTTCAGAAATGGAATATGTGTCATTATGATGTTCAGCTTATCGGCGGTATTGTTTTGCATAGCGGAAAGATCTCAGAAATGGGTACCGGTGAAGGAAAAACCCTTGTTGCAACGCTGCCTGTCTTCCTTAATGCCCTGGCAGGGAAGGGGGTGCATCTTGTAACGGTAAACGATTACCTGGCAAAACGTGACTCGGAATGGATGGGTCCAATTTATCAGTTCCACGGAATTTCTGTCGACTGTATCGATAAACATCAGCCTAATTCACCCGAACGCAGGAGAGCTTATGAGGCGGATATCACTTTTGGTACAAATAATGAATTTGGATTTGATTACCTGCGTGATAATATGGCCGTTAGTCCTGAAGATCTGGTACAACGGAAACACCACTATGGTATCGTTGATGAGGTTGACTCGGTATTGATCGATGACGCCCGGACTCCACTGATCATTTCGGGCCCTGTACCTAAAGGTGAAAATCAACTCTTTGATGAACTTAAGGCACCTGTCGAAAGACTGGTCAAGGCGCAGCGCGATCTGGTAGGCCAATATCTTGTTGAGGCAAAAAAGAAAATCGGATCTTCAAATAAAGATGAGGCTGAAGAGGGTTCCCTGGCACTTTTCCGCGCCTATAAAGGATTGCCTAAGCATAAACCGTTGATCCGCTTTCTGAGTGAAGAGGGGAATAAATCGAAGATGCTTAAGATCGAGAACTACTACATGCAGGACAACAACAAACACATGTATGTCGCTACCGATCCCCTATATTTTGTAATTGAAGAAAAATTGAATTCCATTGAATTAACAGACAATGGAATCGAAATATTGTCAAAGGATAATGAGGATAACGGTTTCTTTGTGCTGCCTGATGTGGGTGCCGAAATTGCCGATATTCAAAATAATAAGAACCTTACGGAAGCTAATCGCCTGGAACAGAAGGATGTTCTTCTGACGAATTTCGCTGTCAAATCCGAGCGTGTTCATACGGTTAACCAATTATTGAAAGCCTATACGATGTTCGAAAAGGACGTCGAATATGTGTTGATTGATGGGAAAGTCAAAATTGTGGATGAACAGACTGGTCGTATCATGGAGGGACGTCGTTACTCGGATGGTTTGCACCAGGCAATTGAAGCAAAAGAGAAGGTAAAGATTGAAGATGCGACACAGACTTTTGCAACAATCACCCTTCAGAATTATTTCCGCATGTACCATAAGTTGTCTGGTATGACCGGAACTGCAGAGACTGAAGCCGGCGAACTCTGGGATATCTACAAACTGGAGGTTGTTGTTATCCCGACCAACAGACCTGTGATTCGTAAGGATTTCGAAGATCTTGTTTATAAGACAAAGAAAGAAAAATATAATGCGATTATTGATGAGATTGTAAAACTCAATAAAAAGGGGCAGCCAATGCTTGTTGGAACCACCTCGGTTGAGATTTCAGAATTATTGAGCCGTATGCTCCAAATGAGGGGGATCAAACATCAGGTTCTGAATGCAAAACTTCATCAGCGTGAGGCTGATATTGTCGCCGAAGCCGGTAAATTGGGTATGGTTACCATTGCAACCAATATGGCAGGTCGTGGTACCGACATTAAGCTGACTCCCGATACCCGCGATCTGGGTGGTCTGGCGATTATCGGTACTGAAAGACATGAATCGCGCCGCGTTGACCGTCAGTTACGCGGTCGTTCCGGTCGACAGGGTGACCCGGGTTCCTCACAGTTCTTCGTTTCACTTGAGGATGACCTGATGAGACTCTTCTCCTCTGATCGTATTGTCCGTATTATGGATAAGCTTGGATTGAAAGATGGTGAGGTCATTCAGCATTCAATGATTACAAACGCCATTGAACGGGCACAGAAAAAAGTTGAAGAGAACAACTTCGGAATTCGTAAACGGTTGCTCGAATATGATGATGTGATGAACTCACAACGCGAAGTGATTTATAAGAAAAGGCGGCATGCGCTGTTTGGAGAACGCATCGATGTGGATATCCTCAATATGATCTTCGATATGAGCGATACCCTTACTGCCGAACACCAGCCAAATGGCAGAGATGGATATGAAGATTTTCAGCTTGATCTGATCCGCTCTCTATCACTCGAGTCTCCGGTCTCAGAGGATCAGTTGGTGGAATTAAAGCCTGACGAGGTAAGCGATAAGATCTATCATGCTGCAATTGAAAACTTCACACGACGATCGCAGGCAATTTCCAAGCAGGCAATGCCGGTTATCAAGAATGTTTATGAAACTAAATCACATATTTACAACAATATCGTAGTACCTATTACAGACGGATTAAGGTTGTTTAATATCGTTACAAATCTTGAGAAAGCCTATAAAACGCATGGTCTGGATCTGGTGAAATCGTATGAAAAGCAGGTTATCCTTGCAACCATTGATGAACACTGGAAAGAGAATCTGCGGGAACTTGACGAATTGAGAACTTCGGTTCAGAATGCTTCCTATGAACAGAAAGATCCGTTGTTAATTTATAAACTTGAATCATTTAACCTGTTTAAGGCGATGATGGAGCGGGTGAACAAAGGGGTGGTTTCGACCCTCATGAAAGGACAGATACCAATTCAGGATGCTGAACAGGTACGGGAAGCTCCGGTGGCTAAACATCAGCACGATCGTTCCAAATACCGCGAGGAGAAGAGCGATGCCAGCGGAAGTTCACCAGAAGAGCAGAAACCCGAAGAAAAGCATGTGCAACCAATCCGAGTCGCTCCTAAGGTTGGACGGAATGAACCTTGTCCTTGTGGAAGCGGGAAGAAATTCAAGAACTGCCATGGTCACGGACTGGAATAGCCTTTATTATTAAGCCTTTAAAATGACTTTTTTATGAATACACTTTTAGCGATTCACTGGAATGCCAGTCCCGAACTGTTCAGCCTTGGTCCGATCTCTGTGCGTTGGTATGGGTTAATGTTCGCAATGGGGTTTCTTTTTGGATTCTCAATACTTACGCGAATGTTTAAGTACGAGGGATCCGATCCTGTATTGGTTGAGAAGCTTTTTGTCTATGTCATTATTGCAACTATCGTAGGCGCCAGGTTGGGTCATGTCTTTTTTTATGGCTGGGAATATTATTCCAAACATCTGATCGAGATATTTCTCCCAATCGCAAAGGTGGAAACAGGGTATAAATTTGTTGGATTTCAAGGCCTGGCCAGTCATGGCGGGGCATTTGGAATAATCCTGGCGGTATGGCTGTTCTCGAAACGGGTATCCAAACGTCCTATCCTCTGGACACTTGATAGATTGGTAGTCCCAATTGCCTTGGTCGGAGCCATGATCCGTACCGGAAATCTGATGAATTCCGAAATTTATGGTGTCGCAACCAATCTGCCGTGGGGTTTTATTTTTGACCGCAACAGCGAAACCCTTGCAAAACATCCTACCATGATTTATGAGGCGTTATGTTATTTGATTTCTTTCGGTTTACTTATGTATTTCTATTATAAAACCAATGATTTAAAGGATCGGACCGGCTTTCTTACCGGGGTATTTTTCATAGGAATCTTCCTTACCCGCTTTTTGATTGAGTTTATAAAAGAGAACCAGGAATCGTTTGAGTCAGGAATGATCCTAAATATGGGGCAGATTTTAAGTATTCCATTTATCCTTGCCGGAATCTGGTTAGTTAATCACGCGCTCAATAATCCACCGGTTCTTTATAAAAACAAATAACTGATACCTGCTCTAAAAATTAAAAAATGCATTTTAAAGCAAGGATCCCAAAAGAACTTTTTCGGGAAGACGGACATTATCTGGGACGTCCTGCCGATTTTGAAGATCGGATCATTGAACGACGAATACGGCTGGTTAAAGAGTCTCCCGGATTCATCGGAAAAGAGCTGGAGCTTTTAGACATTGGATGCGGAAATGGGGCTTCAATGTTCAAAATGGCTGATACCATGAGATTCTGTCAGGGGATTGAGATCTCTGATGAACACCTCGCCGAATTTAACAGGTACAAAGCGAACAATGCTATTCAAAATTGCGATTTTAAAATTGCCGATGTGGTTAATTCTCAACCCCAAAAACAATACGACAGGATAATCAGTTTCGAAGTCATTGAACACCTCGATAATGAAAGTGGTCTTGAGTTTTATTACAATGCATTGAAAAAAGGGGGACTTTTGGCAGTCACGGTTCCAAATAAATGGTGGATCTTCGAAACCCATGGGGCAAAACTGCCACTTTTACCATGGAACAGAGTCCCTTTATTTTCCTGGCTTCCACGGTCTATTCATGAGAAGTATGCAAATGCACGGATTTATACCAAAAGGAGAATTCTTAATCTGCTGAAAGAACATAACTTCGAAATTATTAACTGCCGGTATGTCACTGCACCAATGGACGTTTTGCCTAAAGGACGATTCAAGGAGTTTGTCATAAGGTCGTTTTTTAACAGCGACACAACAACTATTCCTTTTAAGGCCACATCCATCTTTGTCCTTGCACGAAAAATATAATTACGTAACGACTTGTTAGTCATCTCATATGAAAAACACAATAAAATTTTTACTTCGATATATTCCCAGGCCAGTTCTGATCAGGTTTAGCCAGTTGGGAACCAAGATATTACCACTCTTTCTGAAAGGTGACAAGGTGGAGTGCCCGATTTGCGATCACCAGTTCACCAATTTTCTCCCATATGGCATCCGGCCACGTCCGAATGCATTATGCCCCAGGTGCCTTTCTTTGGAACGACACCGGCTGATGTGGCTTTATTTGAGCCGCAAGACCGATTTTTTCAAAAGGGATTCCCGGGTATTACACGTGGCTCCGGAACAGGTCTTTCATAAACTCTTCAGAAATATGAAAAACCTGAATTATCTCACAATTGACCTTGAATCACCATTGGCTGATATCAAAATGAACCTCGAGGAGATGACTTTTGGAAATGAGGAGTTTGATGTGATATTTTGCAATCATGTTTTGGAACATGTCACAAATGATGCCAAAGCACTCTCTGAGATTTACAGGGTATTAAGAACGGGGGGGTACGCTATACTTCAATCATGCATCGATTATAATCTGGCAAAAACCTATGAGGATCCTGCAATTACTGATCCGATTGACAGAGAGCGGGAATTCTGGCAAAAAGACCACCTTCGCCTTTACGGGATGGATTATGGCGACCGGTTAAGAAAGGCCGGTTTTGAAGTCGAAGAATCTCATTTTGTTAATGAATTAACACCCGAAGAAATTGATCGTTACAAACTGCCTGCCGACGAAATAATATTCATCGGCAGAAAACTCTGATTTTTTATTCCTTCATTTCTTAATTCCTTCATTAATTATCGCCCCGTACATAATTTCAATGGGATGTAAGGCAACTCTGCCGGTTCCATCTTTGATCTGATGGCGGCAGCTGGTTCCTGATGTAGCAATTAAGACGGTACTTTCACTCTTTCGTACCTCAGGGAAGAGCACCATCTCGCCAATTTGCATGGAGAGTTCGTAATGTTCCTTTTCATACCCAAACGAACCTGCCATACCGCAACAACCCGATTTTATCTCTTGTACGGAATAGTTTTCTGGCAAAGTCAACATCTGTTTTGTAGTGGATGATGAGGCAATCGCCTTTTGCTGACAATGGGTATGCAACTTAATTTCTCTCTTTTCATGCGTAAACTGATCAGAAGAAATATTTCCTTTCTCCATCTCCCGGACAAAAAATTCATCAAACAGAAGGGCATTTTTACTCAGTCTCATGGCAGCCTCTTTCAACGATTGATCTACCAAATCAGGATATTCGTCCCTGAAAGTTAAAAGGGTTGAAGGTTCTATCCCGATCAGTGGCGATTCGGAGGATATGAGCCCATTTAACAGATTTATATTATCGGTTGCAACTCTCTTCGCCTCTCGGACAAACCCCTTGGAAAGGAGTGTCCTGCTGCTCTCACGATGCTTTGGAATAATCACTTCATAGCCTAATTGATTGAGCAGTAAAATTGCCTTTATTCCGATATGCGATTCCTGGTAATTTGTGAATTCATCGGCAAACAGGTAGACTTTTCCTTTGGTTCCCTTCGTTTTTGGAATTTTTGTGGCCCAGTTTGTGAGGCTCTGCGCTGAATAACCCGGAATTTTTCGTTTTGGATGAAACCCAATAAGGCGGTTAAACCACCGTTGATTAAGAAAGAAATTTGTGACAGGTCCAATTGCCATCGCCAGTTTTCCAAGGCGAGGCAAATAGGCTACCATTGTGGCTCTGATCGGAGTCCCGTTTTCGTCGTAATATTGCTGCAAAAATTCGGCCTTTATCTTGGCCATGTCTACATTCGAAGGGCATTCCCCTTTGCATCCCTTGCACGAAATGCAAAGATCAAGGACTTTGTAAATCTCCTTTTGAATCAGAGGGTTATCCTTCGTCGAATGGTGCATATACTCCCTGAGGATATTTGCACGGCCACGGGTGGTTTTATCTTCATCGCGCGTGGCCATATAGGTGGGGCACATGGTTCCCCCGATTAACTCCGATTTACGGCAGTCACCTGAGCCATTACATTGTTCAACAGCACGAAGGTATCCATAAGTTGACGAAAAGTCCATAGTTGTCGGGATCTCAGGATAGCGGTTCGTCAATTCAAAGCGGAGATTCTGTGTAATCGGCGGAACCTCGGTTATTTTACCCGGATTCAGCACATTAAAGGGATCCCACGTATGTTTTATTGCCCTAAACAGTTCATAAATCTCCTCTCCGAACATGAACGGAATAAAGGAGCCCCGCAACCTTCCATCTCCATGTTCCCCTGAAAGAGAACCTCTGAATTTTTTTACGAGTTCCGCTACTTCCTGGGCCAATGAAGCATAGATTATCTGGTCTTCAGCGCTTTTCAGGTTCAATAGCGGCCGAAGATGCAATTCCCCCGTAGCGATATGGGCATAATAGACACACCTTTGCCCATACTTTTCCATGATGGTCTTAAACTCGGCGATGTATGCAGGCAGCCTTTCCGGAGCGACGGCAGTATCCTCAATGACTGTTGTACTTCGTTTATCACCGGGTATATTGGATAGGAGTCCCAACCCAGCAGTTCGGAGCTCCCACACTCTTTTAATCTGCTCATCGCCAAATATTAGGGGGAAGTGATATCCAAATCCAGCTTCAGTTAGCTCTTTAACCATGGCTGAATACGACTTTTCAATCTCCTCCTTGGTTTCAGCTGCGAATTCGATCATCAACACGGCCTTTGGATCTCCCTCAATGAAAAATCGGTTTTCGCGTTGTGAAATGCTCTCCCTGGTGCAGTTTATAATGATATCATCCATCAGCTCAATGGCTTGTGGCTTATGCTTTAAAATAAGAATATTTGCCTGCAATGCCTCTTCCAGCGACAAAAAATGGGCAGGCACCACACACTTGATTTTAGGAGGTAGGGGTATAAGATTTAATTTTATAGAGGTTGTAAATGCGAGTGTCCCCTCGGATCCTGCAAGCAATTTGGCAAAATTGAAAGGGTTTTCATTTTCCGTAAACGGATCTGTTTCCATTAAGAAATCTACCGCATAACCCATATTTCGGCGGACAACGGCCTTCTCGGGATACATCTCAGTGATTTTATCCCTTGTCGACTGGTTGGAAAGCACGCGTTTAATTTGGAGATAAATTTGAGTTTCAAGTGCAACCGGATCACCATCGCATTTGGCATTAAAGGCTTCCCGGCTAAGCGGACCGAATGTGGCTTCGGAACCGTCGGCAAGTAATGTTTCAACTTCCAGTACATGTTCTCGGACACTTCCATAGATTAGCGAGCGTAAACCACACGAGTTGTTTCCGAGCATACCTCCTAACCTGCAGCGGTTACTTGTTGATGTTTCGGGTCCAAATTGAAGGCCGTAGGGTTTGAGATATAAATTTAATTCCGCAAGATTGACACCCGGCTCAACGATAACCCATCGCTCCTCCTTATTGAATTCGAGGATACGATCCATATATTTTGAAATATCTACAACGATCCCACCACCCACGACCTGACCTGCAAGTGATGTTCCGGCACCACGCGGAATTATGGAAGTACCATGTTCACGCGCATAAGCAAGAACCTTTTTAACATCCTCTTTACCTCTTGGGATTACCACCGCCTGCGGCATTTCACGGTAAGAGGATGCATCTGTTGAATAGATAATGCGGTGCGTTTTATCGCTATATAAATCACCGTCAATTGACTGTGATAATTTTTCAAATAAAGGGGCGTTTTTCATAAAAAGACTCTAATAGCGGACTAAAATACGAAAGATTTTAACTAAAAAATCCCTCACCGTTTTTGCGATGAGGGATTTTTTATCTGATTTATTTTTAAGAATGTTAACTTATCTATGGAATCAATTTAGCCTCTTCAACGATTACTTCATAAGAATAGCCTGCTCCAAAATCTTTCTTCAGCGCTACGACACCTTCAATGGTTACAATATCGCCAACTTTGACTTCTGCAGCACTTGTAATGGTAAGGTCGAAATCTCCGTTATTGGTTGTACCATCCTGGATATGAAACCAGTTTTTACCCATAATCTGAGCATTGAATTTCACCACTTCTCCTTTGATCTTTACCGATTTTCCACCAAAAGATTCTTTCTTTGCATATAATTCAGCAATTGTAATTCCACCGGCGGCAGGTTTAACTTTCAGCCCTTCCTTTGCAACAGCTGGTTGTTTCCCTTTTGGCGGGTCAGAAATAGCAAATTTTTCAGTGGCAACAATGGGTGTACTGCTAAATTTGGCAACAAAAAGAATGGTTGGAAATGTCCGCTTAAGCTCTTTGCTGGTAAAATTGGCCATCTCAATGCTTGGCTCGAAATAGTATGTTTTGCCCACTTCAACTTCCTGACGTGTAATCGCAATCCAACTCTCCTTACCATCTTCTGTAACCCGAAGATAAGTGTAATTACTCGATTGGATAACCTCCTCAGTTGTCACTTTGTGGACATTAGGAGCCAGGTTCTCCGTTTGTTTTGTTTTTGTTTTACAGGATGCAGCCATCAACAAAATAACGGCCAAAAGCAAGAAAGTATTTAATTTCATATCAAATTTTCTTTAACATTATGGAACAGTAAATTTTCTTTGTCATGCAAAAGTATCTATATTTTTAGATTTATTTTACGATTAGTGAACAAAATCAGCTAAAAAGACTTATTCTAAAAATGAATTTCATTAATTCAGTCCATGCAATTCTTTCACTTTTTGGCTTTTTCAGGTCCCATATTAACTTTTAGGTTTAGCTCAGGCTTCGCTTAATATTTGAATCAGACCCCTTTTCTTAAGTAATTATTTTTAGTTTTACACTACAAAATTTTTCTGAATACGATTGCCCTGAGATATTCGTAGGAATTGGCGAAGTATTGTGCTGGATGCAACCTTAAAATATAGATTACACGAAATGAATGTTCCCGGATCAATAATCAATGATAAAATAGTTTTGCTGCAGCGATGGTTTAGCGACCGAAAAGGCTCAATTGTTGCTTTTTCAGGTGGAATTGATTCTTCGCTGGTGCTTTACCTGGCCCGAAAATTCCAGGGCAGAGAAAATGTAATTGGTGTAATATCAAATTCAGAAAGCCTTAAAAATAAGGATTTTAATTTGGCTCAGTCGTTTTGCGAGATATTTGATATCAGACTTATCGTAATTAAAACTAACGAGCTAAGTGATTTGAGATATAACCAAAACCCAATCAACCGTTGTTTTTATTGTAAAGATCACTTGTTTAAGGACCTTCAAATATTAAAATCCGATTTTCCGGATTTTGAAATTCTAAGCGGCACCAATCACGATGACCTGGGGGATTACAGGCCTGGCCTTGAAGCTGCAAAAAATAATAGCGTCGGTTCACCGCTTGCAGACTGTAAATTGACAAAAGACGATGTTCGGACAATTGCAAAACATTTTGATTTGCCTAATTGGAATAAACCTGCAAGTCCTTGTCTTAGCTCAAGAATACCTTATAATCAGTCTGTTACACTTGATAAGCTCAGGCAAATTGAGGCTGCAGAAGATATGCTCAACGATTTTGGTTTCGCGGAGGTGCGTGTACGACACTTTGGTACGTTTGGAAAGATTGAACTACTTAAAAGTGATATGGGGAAAATTTCTTCCGTTAAAGATTTGATTTTAACTCAGATGAAGATCATCGGTTTTGAAAGAACAGAGATAGATCCCGAAGGGCTGGTTTCCGGTAAAATGAATCGCGTGCTGGGGAGTGTTAGTTTGTTAAAAGCTTAGTTTATGAGAATTTTATATTACGATTGTTTTGCCGGTATCAGCGGTGATATGAATCTTGGAGCAATGATTGATCTTGGTGTTGATCCCAGTTACCTGACCATTGAGCTTCAAAAACTAAATATTCAGGGGTTTCATCTTGAAATATCAAAGGATAGCAGGAGGGGGATCTCAGGGACAAAGGCTACTGTAATTATCGAAAACCCCGAAAATGAAAAACACCGCCATCTGCGTCATATCGAAGAATTGATTAATCAGAGTTCCCTTTCTGATGGTGTGAAAGCAAAATCGATTCAGATCTTTGACCTTATTGCTGAAGCTGAAGCCAAAGTTCACCAAATTGACAAACAGAGGGTTCATTTTCATGAAGTTGGCGCATTGGATTCTATTGCAGATATCGTTGGCGCTGCGATTTGCCTCGAGTACCTTAAAGTAGATAGGGTTTTCTCTTCGTCAATTCAGCTGGGAGGTGGAACAGTGAAATGCGCTCATGGGTTAATGCCCGTTCCTGCTCCGGCAACTGTTGAAATTATTAAAACTATTCCGGTGAAAACCGGATTAGTTCAGCATGAGGCAACAACTCCTACCGGTGCTGCAATCTTAGTGGCCATTACGGACGAATTCACCGACCAGATTAACTTCCCGATTCAAAAAATTGCCTATGGGATTGGACAGCGTGATATATCTGACCTCCCCAATGTCCTGAGGGTTTATTTGTCAGAATTTGATTCCAACCCCGCTATGAATGCTTCTTCGGAAGCCTGGATGGTTGAGTGTAATATTGATGATATGAACCCCGAATGGTATGATTTTCTGTTTCAGAAACTTTTTGAAGCCGGTTCCAGTGATGTATTCCTGACTCCTCTGATAATGAAAAAGTCAAGACCTGCAAATAAACTGTCGGTTCTCTGTCAAAAAAGCCTGCTTCAGGAAATTAAGTCGTTAATATTCAGGCATACTACCACCATTGGTATTCGGGAATACCAGGTAGCAAAAACGGTTCTGGCTCGCATCGGGCGGGAGATGGAGACTGATTTGGGGATGGTTCGGATCAAATCCTCCTTCTTTCAGGGTAAGGAAATTCATGTTAAAACCGAATTTGAAGATCTGAAACGCCTGGCTTCCACACACGACCTTAGCCTCAATGAAGTGGAGAAAATAATTAACAAAAGCCTTTCAAATGGACTTTCGTGATATTCTTGAAAAATATAAATCAGGAGAGATTGGGCTCGATGAAGCTATGTCTGAGTATAAAAATCCGGGCATGGAGGAGTTGGGATTTGCAACCATCGATACTGACCGCAGAAAGCGAACCGGAATACCCGAGATTATATATGCCTCAGGCAAGACCACTGAGCAAGTCCGGCTAATCGTTGAACGTATGTATCAGAAAGGGCTGGATATCCTTGCAACCCGCGCTACCCCCGAAATGTTTGAGGCAGTTAAGACCGTCGTTCCTGGCGCACTCTTTAATTCGTTAGCCAGGACAATCAGTTTTAAACATAAGGAGGAGATTACCGGAAATGGATATATCGTAATCGTGTCTGCAGGAACCTCTGACCTGCCTGTAGCGGAAGAGGCAGCGGAAACAGCCAGATTTCTTAATAATAAGGTGGTTACGGTTTACGATGTTGGCGTTGCCGGAATCCATCGCCTTTTTCATAAGTGGGACCTTATCAGTAATGCCCGGGTAATCATAGTGGTAGCAGGAATGGAAGGCGCCCTGGCGAGTGTCGTAGGTGGTTTGGTCGACAAACCGGTTATCGGTGTCCCGACTAGTATTGGATATGGCGCAAATTTCCAGGGTCTTTCTGCCTTATTGTCAATGTTAAATAGCTGTGCCAGTGGTGTTTCCGTCGTTAATATTGACAATGGTTTCGGCGCTGCATGTCAGGCTTCCCTCATTAATAAATTGTAATTTGTTAGAACTCATGAAAAAAATAATTGTCGTACCAATTCTACTTTTCGTTTTAAATTTTACCGCTTTGGCCCAACAGGATAGTCTGCAGACCTATCGTAAACAGATTGACAGCCTCGATCTTCAGCTTATACGAATTTTAGGACAACGGATGGAAGTAGTAACCGCTGTAGGTAAATATAAAGCATTTCATCAGATTGCTCCGCTGCAGCCTAAACGATTTGAAGAG
>CAIXCY010000042.1 GCA_903918045.1 uncultured Bacteroidia bacterium | reverse complement strand
AGGGATACTCGCTTCAACCAACCCGTTGTTTAGCTTTGCCCCTGTGAAGTCGGCCATTGAGACCTCCTCCTTTTTGCCAAAATCGTTGTAAGCATTCATCTTATTGGCAGTTACAATTTTCCCTGAAATCCGGGTCGATTTCAATCCCTGAAGCGTAAAATTCACTCTTTGGGAATTAACAGGATCAAGGTTACAAAGGGTGATGCTAACCACGCCATCTTTGACAGAAGCCGAGGCATTAATTGCATCAACTGACTCCGATCCTGACGCATATTTATTACACTTGATTTCAAGCGGAAGAACAGTGGCATCCTGATGGACATTATACATCTTAAAGACATAATAGGTTGGAGTCAAAACCATTTCTTTGTCTTTGGTCAGAATCACTGACTGTAAGACATTGATCATCTGCGCAATATTACTCATCCGCACACGATCCGCATGGTTGTTGAATATATTCAGGTTGATACCGGCCACGAGGGCATCACGTAAGGTATTCTGCTGAAACAGAAATCCGGGATTGGTTCCGGGTTCCACATCAAACCAGGTTCCCCATTCGTCAACTAAAAGTCCCACTTTTTTGTCAGGATCATATTTATCCATGATCGCAGAGTGTTTTGTAACCAGCTCTTCCATTTTCAGGGTCTTTTGCATGGTGCTAAACCACTCCTTTTCATCAAAAACAGATGCAGAGTGTTTATTTTCCCAACTACCGGGAATTGTATAATAATGGAGTGATATGCCGTTCATCATCCGGGCCGACTGCTTCATCAATACATCCGTCCAGTGGTAATCCTCGACATTGGCGCCGCTGGCAATTTTATAAATTCCCGGAGCTCGCATAAATGAGGAGTATTGATTGTACAGGTCAGCATAATATTCAGGACGCATATTCCCGCCGCAACCCCATGTTTCATTTCCGGCAGCCCAGTATTTCACATTCCATGGTTTTTCACGGCCGTTTTGTTTGCGTAGTTTCGTCATCGGACTTTCGTTCGATGAGGTGACATATTCCATCCACTGAGCAGCCTCCTGGACCGTTCCGCTTCCCACATTGAGACAGACATAGGCATCACAACCGATAAGTTCGCAGAAATCAAGAAATTCGTGGGTTCCGAAACTGTTATCCTCGGTTACTCCACCCCAATGAACATTAATAATCGAAGGGCGGTCGGCTTTTGGTCCGATTCCGTCTTTCCAATGATATGTATCTGCAAAACATCCCCCCGGCCAGCGAACCAATGGAACCTTTAAATCTTTCAGTGCACCAACAACATCTAAACGAAACCCTTTGGTATTTGGGATATCAGATTTCTCACCGACGTAGATTCCACCATAAATACAATGCCCCAGGTGCTCGGCAAAATGGCCATAAATAGCCTTGTCAATCTTTGATCCGGGCTTATCGGCATGGACAATAATTGAATTCTGGGAAAATCCCGAAAAAGAAATAAAGAACAATAAGACAATTAGTAAAGATTGAAATCGATCCACTTTTTTCATGTTTAATTATTTTAAAGGTAATTTATACTTATATAAAAATAAAATACAACTTAAATTATTATTTTACAATAACTTAAATTAGCTTAGAGAAGCATTTAGGAATACCAAAAAATGTAATTAGTCGAAATCAGGAATAGCTGTAATAAAAAACAAAAGTAATAAATACTATTTATAAATAAAAGATTACAAATATTATTTATCAGTTATCTATATTTGTCAAAATATTGAATCCAATCATCAGATCATTTTCAAAATCGTTTACAGAATATGCTGATTGATTGCAAGCAGGACTGACCAACGCTTCAAAATACATAAATGAAAACAATTCTATTTTTATCAGTAATATTCCTGGAAGTGACCTTCAATTCAGGGATGGCTAAGGCCTACGGAAAACCTGAAGAGACATTAAATCAATATGAAACTTTAAAGAACAGGACTACTGCAACCATTTCAATCGATGCCTCCAAAACAAAAAAAATCAGCGACCATCTTTTTGGGATCTTTTTTGAAGATCTCAACTATGCTGCCGATGGAGGACTCTATGGCGAGTTAATCCAAAACCGCTCTTTTGAGTATTCGCCTAACGACCACAAAGGTTGGAACCCACTCACAGCCTGGGCATACACAACCGATGGATTTGGATATGGAACAATTTCCGTTGAGACAAAATCACCCCTAAATGAAAACAATCCCCATTACGTAGTTTTAAACATCGAGGAGGAGGGTCAGCAAGGGGTAGGATTGACGAATACCGGTTATGACGAGCTGGTGATTCGTACCGGGGAGATCTATAATTTCACAACTTTTATACGACTGGTTTCAGGAACACCGATTCCTTTTGAAATTGAATTGCAAAATTCAAAGGGCCAAACTTGTGGTAAAACTGCTTTTACGGCAGATTCAAAAGATTGGAAAAAATATTCGGCTACCGTATCGGCAAGCCAAACCAGCGATAGTTGCCATTTTGTGATATTGGCAAAAACGAAAGGGAAGTTTGCCATCGACGAAGTTTCACTCTTTCCTCAAAAAACCTTTAAAAACAGGAGTAATGGCCTTCGTTCCGATCTGGCTCAGACAATTGCCGACCTCAAACCAAAGTTTATGCGTTTCCCCGGAGGATGTCTGGTTCATGGTGATGGTCTTCAGAATATGTACCGCTGGAAAAACACGATCGGTCCTGTTGAAAAACGCGTTGGGCAACGCGACATCTGGAATTATCACCAGTCAGCAGGATTGGGATACTTCGAATATTTTCAGTTTTGTGAAGATATCGGGGCAAAACCTTTGCCTGTAGTACCAGCTGCTGTAAGCTGCCAAAACTCCGGCGGAACCTGGATTATAGGAGGAACCGGCCAGCGGGGACTACCACTGGCCGAAATGCAGCCTTATATCCAGGAAGTCCTTGATTTAATTGAATATGCCAACGGACCGGCATCCTCAGAATGGGGATCCAAACGCGCAGATGCAGGACATCTGCAGCCGTTTAATCTTGAATATATCGGGATTGGCAACGAAGATAAACAAACTCCGGAATTCAGGGAACGGTTTAAAATGATTTGTGATGTAGTGAAAGCCAAACACCCTGAAATAACGATAGTAGGGACGGTGGGTCCTTCCCCGGACGGGGAAGATTTTGATCTGGGGTGGAAATTTGCCAACGAAAATAAGGTTCAAATGGTGGATGAGCATTACTATAAAGAGCCAAACTGGTTTCTGGAAAACCTTCACCGGTACGACACATACGATCGCAATGCATCACATATTTATGTCGGAGAGTATGCAGCT
>CAIXCY010000041.1 GCA_903918045.1 uncultured Bacteroidia bacterium | reverse complement strand
TGCTCCGGTAGCAATCAAAGGATCCTGCTGCAGAATTTTTCCAATCCTATTAAAAGGACCCGTAGGATGATCTCCGATAGCATAAGCAACACTGTAATCTGGTCCGGTCCATCCTCCTTCAGACCACATCAGATAATACTTTCCTTTCCGCTTAAATACAAAGGGCCCCTCTACATAATTTTGTGGCGTAATCTCTTTGTAGATTTCTCCATCCTCAAATTTCGAGACACTTAGCAAGTCATTTCTCATCTTTACTACATTACAATGTTTCCATCCGCCATAGTACAGATAAAATGAACCGTCAGTATCATGAAAGATAAACTGATCGATTGGCTGGGCCTTATTATAAAACTTACCGATCAGTGGTTTTCCAAGTGCATCGACAAACGGTCCAGCCGGGTGATCGCTCACAGCCACTCCGATTCCACCAATCTGATGATCATTTTGAATATCATTCGCTGAAAAGAAAAGATAATATTTATTTTTAATCCTAATTATAGAAGGGGCCCAGATCGAATAAGCGGCCCACTTTACATCTTTAATATCCAGTACATGAGGGTGCTTTTCCCAATGAATCAGATCGTTTGACGAAAATGCATTAATAAAAGTCTGTTTCAGATATTGCGCATTGATCGTATGTTTCTGGAGATTTAACTGATCCTGACTGATCACCAGTGACCGGTCGTCTTTACCATAGTCGTCCGAATAGGTCGGATATATCCAGTATTGATTTCCAAAAATAACACCTTCAGGATCGGCATACCATCCAGGGAAAACAGGATTTCCTGAAGATTTTTTCTGAAAGGAATTCTCATTATTCTGAGCAAAGGCAGTCACGAAAATCAAAACAAGAATTAAAGAAAGCAATTTTTTCATGAACAACGGATTTGATAAAAAGTATTACAAATTAACTGAATTTCAGCAAGCACAGCAACTTCCGGAACCTATTCTCCCAATTTTATAAATGATAAAAAAATATTTTCTCATTTTTCAAATTCACCCCCCTTTTCAAATCATGGTCTGAAAAATATTTTAAACTTTTTATTCTGATTTATTGTTATTTTATTATAACCGGATAAATGAGGTCATAGTAAACCAGGGTCTATATAAATTTTGAATTGTTTTGTTTTAAAAATTCCCTGATTCTAACTATTGGCTTAAAATATAATGTTTTAACGAGTTTTCTAAGGGCTCTTAAAGCTAACTTACAAATAATAATTTTATTACCAATTAATCACCGCAACGTTTGCCAAAAGGTTGCATTCATAAACTGTAAAAATGGAAAGAAGATCCTTTTTAAAAAAATCAGCGCTTTCAGCTGCAGGTTTCATCATCGCCAAAGATATATTCAGTAAACCTCAAGGGATAATTTATGGTCATAATGAGATGAAATACAGGTTAAATACCCAATGGGGAGCCCTAAATCCTCAGAAAACACCGGTAAATGATTGTCATGAAATGATTCAGGACGTTAAGGGAAGGATACTCTTGTTAACTAATGAAACCAAAAATAATATCATTATCTACAATAAAAGTGGGAAGCTAATTGATACCTGGGGAAAGGAATTTCCCGGAGCACACGGATTGACCGTTCAACATAATGGAAAGGAAGATTTGTTGTTTATTACAGATACAGTTAAACATCAGGTATATAAGACTACCATTGAAGGAAAAATATTATTTACGATAGATGCTCCTGCGGATATTGCAGCCTATCAAAAGAGGGAGGCTTTTGTGCCGACTGAAACCGCCGTATTGGAAAACGGTGAATTTTATATTGCAGATGGTTATGGGGCACAACATATACTCCACTACGATGCCGAAGGTCATTTGAAAAATTCTTTCGGAGGACGAGGTGAGGGTGATGAGCATTTTGATAATGCCCATGGAATCTGCGTCGATTACCGAAGTTCCACTCCAACCCTGATTATCACAGACAGAACCCGCAATGCCTTCAAACGGTTCTCATTGGATGGTAAATTAATAGAAGTCATTCACTTACCGGGGGCCTGTGTCTGCAGACCGGTCATTAAAGGCGATTATTTATACGCCGCAGTTTTACGATCTCCAAGTTTAGACAATGCAAAATCCGGTTTTGTTACGATCCTGAATAAAGAGAATAAAGTAGTTTCTAACTTAGGTGGATCTGAGCCAATTTACGAAAACGGTAAATTAACACCGCTATCCCAAACAGATAAAATATTTATACATCCCCATGATGTTTGCATCGATGATGAAGGAAGTATATATGTTGCTCAATGGGCATCGGACAAAGTGTATCCATATAAGTTTACAAAAGCTTAATTGATGATTCCATGCAAAAAAAATACAACTTCTTTTTTATTACAGGATTAATTATAGCCGGAGTAACTTTTGGTATTGTCTATTTTATAAATCATCATAGCAAAAATCAGGAAAATGGAATATCCTATAATCGCGATATCCGTCCTATCCTGTCTGATAAGTGTTTTGCCTGTCATGGCCCGGATGCCAATAAACGAAAGGCGGGATTAAGATTGGATCAGCAGTCCGGAGCATACGCCGAATTGAAGAAAAACAAGGGGCATTTTGCTATTGTTCCAGGAAATCCTGATAAAAGTGAATTAATACGCAGAATTGAGACTAACGATCCATCTATTCTGATGCCTCTGCCGGAGAGTCATCTCACCAAATTAAATCATGACGAAATAGATCTGTTCCGGAAATGGATCAATGAAGGTGCTAAATATGAAAAACATTGGGCATTTGTCCCTCCGGTAAAAGCAGCCCTACCTGAGGTTAGCGATAAGGATTGGACAAAGAATGAGATTGACAATTTCATTCTTCATAAAATGGATCAGAAAGGATATAAACCTAATGAGGCAGCATCACGGGAGATTTTAATTAAACGAGCCTTCGCTGATATAACCGGTTTGCCTCCATCTTATCAGGAGGTTAAGAAATGGAATAATGAAGCCTCCAAAGATTGGTATAATCAACTGTTGGATACGCTATTACAGAAACCTTCGTATGGTGAAAAAATGGCAATATTATGGTGTGATTTAGCACGTTATGCGGATTCATTTGGTTTTCAGGATGACAATATCCGATCACAATGGCCGTGGAGAGATTGGGTCATCAATGCTTTTAATAAAAATATTCCATACGACAAATTCCTTACCGATCAGATTGCCGGTGACTTATTGCCAAATGCGTCGAAAGAAAACATTCTGGCCACTGCATTCTTTCGTAATCACAAATACACAGAGGAAGGTGGAATTATTGAGGAGGAATACCGCGTTTCGTATAATATCGACAAAACCAGAACCTTTGGTAAAGCAATCCTGGGAGTTACAATCGAATGTGCGCAATGTCATGATCACAAATATGATCCTTTTTCGAATAAAGATTACTATCAGCTATACGCCTTCTTCAATGTAAGCAAAGAGAAAGGTTTTGAAGGAGATGTAAGCACTTCGACCCCCGCAAAAGCACCAAAGCTTTTTATAACCAGCGAAGAGATAAAAAAATTCATGCCTTATATTAATGCTGTTGATACAAACACTGTCCAGGTATCGGTTATGGCAGACGATTCAGTTCCAAAACCCACTTACATCCTGAGCCGGGGAAGGTACGATGCGCCGACTACCGCTGAAGTAAAACCAACCGGCCTTGAATCCATAATGCCTTTTGATACAGCGGCCTATCCAAGAAACAGACTGGGTCTGGCACAATGGACAATCAACAAAAAAAACCCACTGACAGCCCGGGTCTTTGTGAATTTTATCTGGCAGGAGATTTTCGGTAAAGGGATTGTAAAAACATCAAGTGATTATGGTTTGCAGGGAGAGCTTCCCTCACATCCTGAATTACTCGACTGGTTGGCTGTTGATTTTATAGACCATAACTGGGACATCAAATATTTAATCAAGAAAATTCTCACAACAAATACCTATTGTCAATCGGGCGAGGTAAGTAAAAAGCAACTTGAGCAAGACCCTGAAAATGTTTATTATTCAAGATCACCACGCATAAGATTTAAAGCTGAGATAATCCGGGATTGGGTATTAAGCAGCAGTGGGTTATTAAATTCTCAAATCGGAGGCCCCAGTGTTAAACCATATCAGCCCAAAGGGGTTTGGGAAAGCACCTCTTCAGGACGAGGGGTGTTGGCAACCTATAAACAAGATCATGGTGGAGCTATTTACCGTCGGGGTTTATATACCATTTTTAAATTGACTGCCCCGCCACCAAGTTTGATGATTTTTGATGCCAGCAGCAGAGACCAGTGTGAAGCGCGCCGCTCCAGCACCAATACTCCTTTACAGGCATTAACGATGCTTAACGATCCAACCGTTTTGGAAGCCTGCCGTGTCTTAGCTGAAAATATCTCATTGGTTTCAAAACCACTGGAAGAAAAAATCGACCAGGCATTCGAATCAATTCTTGTAAGAAAACCTTCAAAATTCGAGAAAAATAAATTAATGGACTACTGCAATAAACAACAGGGATATTTCAAGGAACACCCTGATTTATTAAAGCTTACGTTGAAGACGGGTGAATTCAAACATCCAAAAGAAAGTATAAACAGTGTTGAAGCCGGCGCTTTAATGAAAACAATCCTGGTCATGTATAATTTAGAAGAAGCAATCACAAAATCTTAAGATATTAGTATGAAAGAATTCTTGGAACATGGATTAAACCAGAACAGACGAAAATTTTTATCTAAATTAAGTCTTGGAATTGGAGGACTTGCATTAGGTTCACTGATGGTGCCCGGCATATTTGACGGGAAAAATGAAGATGACCTTTTTACAAATGTACTCCCCCATTTTGCTCCAAAGGCAAAGCGGATTATTTATCTTTTCCAGAATGGCGCCCCATCTCAACTAGACTTATTTGATTATAAGCCAATGCTTCAAAAAATGCATGGCGAAGATTTACCTGCCAGTATCCGGATGGGACAACGGCTTACCGGGATGACAGCGAATCAGGCAAAATTTCCGCTGGCGGGGACAAAATTTAATTTTTCTCAGCATGGACGAAGCGGTGCCTGGTTTAGTGAAACACTCCCCCACCTTGCAAGTATGAGTGACGAGATGTGCTTTGTCCGCTCGATTTTTACTGAGGCAATCAATCATGATCCGGCTCTGACATTCTTCCAGACCGGCGCCCAGGTTGGGAACAGACCAAGTATGGGATCCTGGATCAGTTATGGATTGGGAAGTGAAAATAAAAACCTTCCTGCATTTTGTGTCCTTCTGAGTAAAGGTAAAGGAAATGGACAGGGAGTCTATTCAAAATTATGGAATAACGGCTTTTTAGATTCAATCCACCAGGGGGTTCAGTTTAGCTCGGGTGAAGAACCGGTAAAATACCTGACAGATCCTGAATTTATTAATCGTGCAGATAAAAGAGCTATGTTGGATGAGATTTCAGCTCTTAATGATGCAGCCTATAAAAATATTGGAGATCCCGAAATTGTCACTAAGATCCAGCAATACGAATTAGCCTATCGGATGCAAATGGCTGTACCGGAACTTACCTCCTTACAAAATGAGCCAGAATCTATAATAAAAATGTATGGCCCGGAATGTCTTGTTCCTGGAACATATGCCGCCAACTGCCTTTTAGCTAGAAAATTATCCGAAAATGGAGTGCGTTTTGTTCAGTTATACCATCAAGGATGGGATACCCATGGAAACCTTCCTAAAGAGATCGAAGGGCAATGCAAGGATGTTGACCAATCCTCTGCTGCCCTGATTAAAGACTTAAAGCAAAGAGGATTACTGGATGAAACGCTTGTGATCTGGGGTGGGGAATTTGGGAGAACAAACTATTGCCAGGGGGCCTTAACCAAAGATAATTACGGTCGCGATCACCACCCTCGTTGCTTTACAATCTGGATGGCAGGTGGTGGCGTAAAACCCGGAGTATTTGGTGAAACAGATGATTTCGGATATAACATTACAAAACTACCGGTACACGTTCACGATTTTCATGCGACCATCTTACACCTGATGGGGATTGACCATGAACGGTTTACATTTAAACATCAGGGGAGGCGTTACAAGCTAACGGATGTCGCAGGTAATGTTGTCCATGATCTAATTAGTTAATTATGAGTGAGAAGAAAATTTATAATATCCTGGAATTATGTCTCTGGGTCTTGAATCCCTTGCTCATTATATTGGCAATTTATAATCAGGCTATTCAACCGGGACTGTTTCTCCAATGGATTGGAAAATTTCACCCATTAGTATTGCACTTCCCCATCGTCTTTGGAATACTGATCTCGGTTTACTTCCTGTTTTTTCAAAATCGAAGATTTCCATTGAATACAGAGAATTTGCTATTAGCAATTAATGCGGTATTAGCAAGTGGCGTTGCAATATGCGGCCTGTTATTATCAAAACAGAATGCATACGACGGTGATCTTATTAGTTTTCATAAATGGGGAGGTATTGCAATTTCACTGATTAGCTGGGGTTTGTTGTACTCATTAAACTTTAAGATCACTCATAAAAAATATCTGGCTGTAATCTTTTTACTGATTGTAACTGGCTCCGCCCATAAGGGTGCGCAGCTCACCCATGGTGTAAATGCCTTGAGCTTTCCGGAACCGGCAGAAGCAGAAAACAAGAATACAACTACAAGTCATTTAACACTTTATGAATCAGCGGTCGCTCCTATTCTGGCATCTAAATGTATAAGTTGTCATGGTGCAGATAAAATTAAAGGAGGTTTACAACTAAATAATCCTGAGAATATCCGCAAAGGTGGTAAAGATGGGAATATTCTAAAAGGTGAACCCAATGGGGCCTCACTATTTTCTGAACGAATTCATATGCCACTGAATGATGAAAAGCATATGCCTCCTGATGGAAAAATGCAACTTACTTCAGAAGAAATGACAATAATAAGTGGTTGGTTAAAAGCAGGAGGAAATTTCAATCTCAAACTGAATGAGCTGCAGAAGGAAGACACCCTTTACCTTTTGACAAATAAATCAGAGACAGCTCCAAAACAAAATTTTATTGCGAAGAATAATCTCCCTGATTTAAAGGAATTTAATTCAAATTATTGCACCACAAATTATTTGTTTAGCGGATCGGATGAAGTAGAAGTCAACTTCTTCCAGGGAGCTTTTTATAATCCTGAGAATCTGAAGAAACTTGAAAAGATTAAGAATGGCATTATAAATCTTAACATGCAGGGGATGCCATTAAAAAAAGAGGATCTTGATGTTATTGTCCAATTTAAAAACATTCAAAACTTAAATTTAAATGGCACAAAACTTGACATCACCGCACTTGAGGTTTTAAAGTCATTACCGAACCTCAAAACGCTTTCCATTTGTGGCATTGAGTTTGATGAAGTAGCACTTAACAAGTTTTTAGATAAGGCTAAATTTGCCGAATTAAATGTCTGGACCAGGAATGGTACTCAAAAACAACTCCAAAAACTTATACTTAAATACCCGGCCATCAGGATAGTTGTTGGGGATAATCTTGAAGATCAGGTTATGAAAATAAGTAACCCAACCATTGAACAGGACTCTCTGATAATACCCAATCATGTCGATATCAAATTGAAGCATCTGTTAAAAGGTGTTGTAATAAGATATACTACAGACGGTAGTGATCCAGACAGTATTAAAAGTCCGGAATACAAGGAGAATTTCAGGTTGTCACAAAATACAGTACTGAAGATCAAAGCCTACCGGACAGGATGGAAGAGCAGTGATATTGTTCAAAGAACCTATTATAAATCTGAAATTCATCCGGATTCTATTTTTCTTCTTTCACAACCTGATCCCAAACACCGGGGAAACGGGTCAAAAACACTAATTGATTATGACCTTGGAGAAAACAACAGGTATACTGACAAATGGTTGGGGTATCAGAATTCAAATATGGACCTGGTTATTGGTTTTAATCAGATAAAGCCTTTAAATTCAGTATATTTTAATGCCTATGTTGAAACTGGAGCAGAAATTTTCCCGATTGCTTCCATCGCAGCACAAGGAAGCAATGATGGAAAACTATTTAAAAGGATTGCGGATACTAAATTTCCGTTAGCGCAGAAAAATGACCCTTCAGGAGCCAAAACCTTTACATGCGATTTTCCTAAAGGGACAGCCTATAAATTTTATAAGTTTAGTGTCTCAAATGTAAAGAAAATGCCGGTTTGGAAAGGTGATCGCAAAGGAAAAGCTGCCTGGATTTTTGTTGATGAAATATTCTTAAATTAATTTCAATACCCTAAGGTTAAAAAAAGGTTTTAAAAAAAATGGGCGCCGAACGACGCCCATTTTTTTATTTAATATAAGAGGAATATTTTAAGCCAGAAGTGCTTTAACCTGGGCATAAATATTTTCAGCTGTAAATCCAAGTTGCTGATCTAAAACATCATAAGGAGCTGAAAAACCAAAAGAGCTCAATCCCCAGATGGCTCCGGAATCTCCAACCAATCCGCGCAAGGTAACAGGAAGACCTGCTGTAAGCCCGAATTTAGGAACGTTAACTGGAAGTACGCTCTCCTGATAGGTCTTATCCTGTTCACGGAAAAGTCCTTCGGAAGGTGCGGAAACAATACGTACCCCAAGTCCATCGCGTTCCCGTAACAAAACGGCACCTTCCACCAGAGAGGCCACCTCAGATCCTGAGGCGACAAGAATTACTGCCGGGTTTTCGCATTCTTCAATAGTATATGCCCCTTTAGACGCCTGCTTGGCCTCTTCATAACGATTTGTTTTAGCAGGCAGATCCTTAATATTTTGTCTTGAAAGAATCAAGGCAGTCGGAGTAGAGGTATTCTCTATTGCAAGCTGCCAGGCCACTGTAGTCTCCTGAGCATCAGCCGGCCGCAATACCAGTGTTGAATTCTCACCATGGTGATTCTTAAGATGTTCCATAAGGCGAAGTTGTGCTTCATGTTCAACTGGCTGATGAGTCGGCCCGTCCTCTCCTACCCTGAACGCATCGTGTGTCCAGATATATTTAACAGGTAATTCCATCAAAGCCGCCATACGTAAAGCCGGTTTCATATAGTCGGAGAACACAAAGAAGGTTCCGCAGGCTGCAATAATACCGCCATGAAGTGCAATACCATTCATTATAGAAGCCATAGTGAGTTCACAAACTCCCGCCTGAAGAAATGCCCCTGAGAAATCACCATTCTTAAAGGCTTTCGTATTATTTAAAAATCCATCTGTCTTATCCGAATTAGAGAGGTCGGCCGATGAAACGATCATGTTTTCAATTCCTTTGGCAAAAGCGCCCAAAACTGTGGCTGATGCATTACGTGTTGCTGCACCGGCTTTTTGAACAATTTTAGAATAATCAAATTCAGGAACATCTCCTGAAAGGAATTTGTCGAGTTTTGCAGCAAGTTCCGGATTAGCAGCTGCCCAAACATCCTCCTCCTCATTTTTTGTATTCGCCCACTCTTTTAATGTTTTGATCCGTTTGGCATAAAGATCAGCCACATCGGGAAAAATCTCAAACGGATTCTCGGGATCACCGCCCAGGTTGGCAATCGTTTTTTTGAATGAGGCACCTGCATGGGTCAAAGGCTGTCCGTGAGTTGAACACTGACGTTCAAAATTGGAACCATCTTCCTTCACTGCCCCTTTACCCATTGTTGTTTTACCGATGATAATAGTAGGTCTTGACTTCTCATTGAGTGCAGATTTAATGGCGCCACGAATTGCATTTCCATCATTTCCTGCAATGGTAAGAACATTCCAACCCCAGGCTGAATACTTCATTGCAGTATCTTCTGAGGTAACTGAATCGGTTTCGGTAGAGAGTTGAATATCATTTGAATCATAAAACATGATCAGATTGTTCAGTCCAAGGTGACCAGCTAACCGACCCGCTCCCTGAGAAATCTCTTCCTGAATACCACCATCAGAAATGAAGGTGTAGGTCTTATGAGCCATCCATTCGCCAAAGCGCGCAACAAGAAAACGCTCGGCAATGGCAGCCCCTACTGCCATCGTATGCCCCTGGCCCAGTGGACCTGAAGTGTTTTCGACACCCCGTTCAGGATCAACTTCGGGATGGCCTGGAGTAACAGAGCCCCACTGCCTGAAGTTCTTCAAATCCTCGAGCGAATAGTTACCACCAAGCGCCAAAACTGAATAGAGCATTGGAGACATATGCCCCGGATCGAGGAAGAACCTGTCACGGAATGGCCAGGTCATCTCACTCGGATCATAATTTAAAAACTCTGTAAACAGGATGTTCACAAAGTCTGCTCCCCCCATCGCACCTCCCGGATGGCCGGAATTAGCTTTCTCGACCATTGCTGCAGAAAGAATGCGGATATTATCTGCTGCTCTGTTTGTTACAGTTTCACTCATTGCAATTTTATTCTATAATTATTAAAACAAATTTCATTATTAACCAATTCTAAAATCATTTTCCTGGCAAACATCTTACCATAAATACCCCCTCAATCGATTTAATTTTATTAACAACGTCATCCGATAGCGAAATATCGCTTGTGTCAATAATATTATAGGCAATATCTCCCTTGTTCTTATTTAGCATATTGTCAATGTTGATCCCGGCCTGAGCCAGGATTGTAGTAATCTGGCTAATGATATTCGGAATATTTTTATTGGTTACCAAAAGACGGGCGCCACCATTGCGTTCAAGCTCTGCAGCAGGAAAGTTGACTGAATTCCGGATATTTCCGTTTTCGAAGAAATTACGGATCTGCTCAGCAGCCATGATAGCACAATTAACCTCCGATTCATTTGTTGAAGCCCCTAAATGAGGGATAGCTACCACTTTATCAGCATTAACAAGTTGAGCATTCGGGAAGTCTGTAAAGTAGGCTCCCACTTTTCCTGATGCAATTCCTGCGATAATATCAGCATCAACAACTAATTCTCCGCGTGCAAAATTCAAGATTTTAACACCACTTTTCATCAGTTTTATTTTATCTGAATTGATAAACCCTGTCGTTTCTGCCATCAGCGGAATCTGTAAGGTAATAAAATCGGCCTTTGCCAGCATTGGTTCAATACCGAATGCCCGTACAACATCATGATGCAAATTCCATGCATGATCAATTGAAATATAAGGATCATAGCCAATTACGTTCATCCCTAAAGACTGTGCCGCATTGGCAACAAGAACACCAATCGCACCAAGACCAACAACAGCAAGTGTTTTCCCTTTGATTTCGCTACCTCCAAAATTCGCTTTACCTTTCTCAATCAGTGCGGGAACTTTGTCGCCCTCGCCGGAAAGTGTTTTAGCCCATTGAACACCGCCAATTAGATCACGCGATGCCAGTAAAAGTCCGGCAATTACCAATTCCTTTACTCCATTGGCATTGGCTCCGGGAGTATTAAAAACAACAATACCTTTCTCTGTACATTTTGCAATAGGGATATTGTTCACTCCGGCTCCTGCCCTTGCAATGGCTCTGACAGATTGAGGAATCTCCATATCATGCATACTAAAACTACGCAGAACAATGGCATCTGGTTCTGACAATTCACTGGCAATTTCGTAATTGGCTGCAGGAAAAACCTGAAGACCTTCCGAATCGATCTTGTTAAGTGTTTGAATCTTATACATATAATAATGATTAGAGGTTCAATTGTTACTAAGACAAATATCACAAAAAAGTAGCAGTTTTTCCGGATTGAGAAGATTAAATTTAGATTATTTTATAGTTTAATGAGAATAATCGAAATAATTTGGTTTTTGATCCCTTTTGTTGCAATTATCTGTAATTTTGCATAACTTTTAATAAAGAAGTTCAAAAGTTTGAAAACTGAGAAGATGAATTTAATTGAACAAATCAGAGCTAAGGCGTTTCAACTCCAAAAAACAATCGTTTTACCTGAAGGAACCGAGCTAAGGACTCTTAAAGCCACAGAAATATTACTCCGCGACAAACTGGCAAAAATAATACTACTCGGTGATCCTCAACTGATTAATGGCATTGCAGTACGCGAAGGAATCAATATATCAGAAGCTGTAATCATAGATCCCACCACCGATTCAAAAAGGGAGCAATATGCGCTGATGATGGTCGAAATCCGAAAAAGCAAGGGGTTAACCCTTGAGCAAGCGCTTGAATCGTTGAATGATCCGCTTGTCTTCGGCCCTCTTATGATAAAGGCAGGTGATGCGGATGGTGAGATTGCCGGAGCGATCAATTCAACCGGAGATGTATTGCGCCCAGCACTTCAATATGTTAAGACGCTTCCTGGAGTGAGTGTAGTTTCAGGGGTCTTCTTCATGCTCCTTAAGGATAAATCAATTGGTGAAAATGGCATTCTCGTGTTTGCTGATTGTGCCGTTATGCCCGATCCTGACGAGCGGCAATTAGCAGAAATTGCAGTAACTACCGCAAAAACAGCCCGCTCAATCGCAAATATTGAACCACGTGTTGCCATGTTGTCTTTTTCAACCAAGGGAAGTGCAACACATCTACTAGTAAATAAGGTTGTTAATGCAACAAGAATAGCAAGGGAATTGGCTCCGGATTTGATGATTGATGGGGAATTACAACTTGATTCCGCTCTCTGCAGTGAGGTGGGTCAGTTAAAAGCCCCGGGAAGCCTCGTTGCCGGCCAAGCCAATATTTTGGTATTCCCAGGGTTGGAAGCGGCTAATATTGGTTACAAATTAGTTCAACGACTCGCAGGAGCAGAAGCCATCGGCCCGGTTCTACAGGGTATGGCAGCGCCAATTAATGATCTATCACGAGGATGCTCGGTGAGTGATATTGTAAATATGGTTGCAATCACAGCAACACAGGCGGGATAAGGGAAGATGGGGAGAAGTTGCGAAGAGGCGCTTGGGCGAGTCGAATGGAAGGGCAAAAATAGGAAAGTTAAAAATTCAGTTAATTGACAACCATTTTTCAAAACCAAATTTTCCTTTATCAATACTTTCACCCCAATAAACGAATATTAAATTGTTGTTAAGACGACATTGATTTACACATAAGAATTTTCAGAGATGGAAGAGCTAATCATTGAACCCATTGAAAATTTTGGGTTAAGTAAGAAGGAGCAACAGCGGACACTTTTCTCAAAAATTGGAATCGTTGGATGTGGTAAGGATGGACAGAATATTGCGCGGATAGCAAGTGCCAATGGGATCGAAGTTGTCTTTATAGAACTTTCGGAGGAGAGGATTCAAAATGCCTACACCAGATTAGGAATCGTATTAGATCGTCGCATCGACAATTGGGGGATGACTCAGGGGGAGAAAAAATTAATCCTCTCGCGGATCAAAGGCAGTTTGGATTATAAAGATCTGAAAGACTGCGACTTTGTTATTGAGGCCATTCGTGCCGAATCGAGTGAGCGGAAGATTACTGAACGTTCGGAGGTATTCAAGAAGGTTGAACAGGTAGTCTCTCCAGATTGTATCATTGCAACGAATTCAACCACGATTATTATTACCGAACTTTCATCTGAACTCAAATACCGGGATCGGTGCGTGAGTCTCCATTTCTTCGTTCAGTCCCCGGAGGCACGGGTTTGTGAAGTTGTAAAAGGATTGTATACGACCGATGAGGTATATAACAAGGTATTAAAATTCGTAAAAATGGTTAACCGCCAGGCCATTCCTGTTGAAGAATCGGCGGGACTAATCTCAATCCGTCTCTATACTGCCTTGCTAAATGAGGCTTGCGAGGTGCTTCTCGAAGGGGTAGGCGCGATGGTGGACATTGATACTGTCTGGAAAGTGGGATTTGGTATGCGCTTCGGGCCATTTGAACTTGCTGATATTTTGGGAATTGATAAGATTAATCGATGGATGGAAAACCTCTATTCCGAATTTGGTGACCCCCGGTATATGGCTTCGCCTGTTATTAAAAAATTGGTTCGCGCCAGACGGTTTGGGATACACACCTGCTGTGGATTTTACACGTACGATAAAAACGGGAAAATGGTTGGAAACGGTCCAATCGCAACAGAGCGGGAATAATTCAGATAAATATAGCACTGTCACTTTTTCTTTTAGTGGCTACAAATAATATGAAAATATATGAAAATATTGGTTTTAAACTGCGGAAGTTCCTCGATAAAATACCAGTTCTATTCTCTCAAGGGTAATCACATTCTGGCAAAAGGAATTGTTGAGAAAATAGGGATGAAAGGATCCTTTCTGAAACACGAAAAGGAGTCCGGCCAGAAAGTGCTTTTCGAAGGCGAGATTCTGGACCATAAAATTGGTATTGAATATATACTCGGGGTATTATCAAGCGCCAAACATGGATGTATCACTTCACTTGAGGAGATTAATGCTGTGGGGCATCGGGTGGTCCATGGAGGTGAGGAATTCAGTGAAAGTGTTTTAATTACCGACGAGGTGATTACCACGCTTGAAAAATTTATTGAACTGGCTCCATTGCACAATCCGCCAAACCTCAAAGGAATATATGCTCTTAAGGCGTTGGTGCCTGATATTCCTCAAGTTGCAGTTTTCGACACGGCTTTCCACCATACAATTCCACAGCACGCTTTTATGTATGCAATACCCTTTGCACTCTACAAAAAATACGGTATACGAAGGTATGGCTTTCACGGAACAAGTCATAAATATGTTTCCGACAGAGCTTGTGAATTACTCGGAGTCGATCCTTTGGCAACCAAAGTTATCACCTGTCATCTTGGAAATGGAGCATCCGCATGTGCAATTAAAAATGGCAAATCAATTGACACTTCAATGGGTTTTACCCCTGTTGAAGGGTTAATAATGGGCACCCGGTCAGGTGATATTGATATGGGTGCAGTAGCCTATATTATGGACAAGGAGAAAATCGGCACTAAATCGGCCTCTACCCTATTTAACAAACACAGTGGTTTATTAGGAATTACAGGAATTTCTTCCGATTCGCGTGAAATTCGTGCGGCTGCGGATAAAGGGGATGAACGTTGCCTTTTAGCAATTAAAATGTTTGACTACCGCATTAAAAAATATATTGGAAGCTATGCTGCAGCGATGGGAGGCCTGGATGTCCTTGTTTTCACGGGTGGAATTGGTGAAAATTCGGATGTTACAAGAAGTGGAGTATGCGAAGAACTTGAATTTTTAGGTATTGAGATTGATCAAAAAATCAACATTGGGTTAAAAGGTGAAGAGTGTGTGATCAGCAAAGCGGGTTCAAGGGTGAAAGTAATTGTAGTACCTACGAACGAAGAATTGATGATTGCCATTGACACCCAGAATATTGTATACAAAAAAGATTAAGAATACTTTTTTGTATTTACAGGGCAACAATTTTACCTGACCAGGAAGTCAGGTTTAATCGGGCACTTGAACGATGGCAGGCATTATAGGTAAAGAATGGCAACAAACTCGTTCAGAGATCGATAACCAAGCCATCATACCCAGGCTCAATGGTTGAAGGTAGTTCTTTTAAAAGATCACTGTGTTTTCCCATTTCATGACTCATGTGGGTCAGATAGGATTTCACTGGCGCTATTTTCCCAATCAGTTCCTTTGCGCCATCAAGGTTCAGATGCGAAATATGGGATGTTTTTCGTAAGGCGCAAATCACCAGAATTTCAATGCCGAAAAGCTTTTCAAGTTCACTTTCCTCAATCAGATTAAAATCCGTAAGATAGGCGAATCGTCCAAAACGAAAACCATATACCGGCAATTTATAATGGTAAACACGAATGGGAATTATTGGAATGGGGCCTATTTTGAATGCTTTACTATCAAGGTCAATCAGGTCCATCTGAGGGGTTCCCGGATATTTATTGGCTGCAAAAACATAATTAAAAATAGAACGTAAATTTTTCTGAACGCGCTGCTCGCAATAAACATCCATGGGAGATTTTCGCAACCAATTATAACTGCGGATATCATCCAACCCAAAAATATGATCGGCGTGCTCATGTGTCAGCAGGATGGCATCCAGATTATCAACTTCATGGCGCAACATCTGTTGTCTGAAATCAGGGCCAACATCTACCACGATTCTGGTTGATCCTTCTTCTACCATTATTGCGCTTCTAAGTCGCTTATCTTTCAAATCAGTCGACTTACAAACATCACATTTACAGGCAATAACCGGAACACCTTGCGATGTCCCTGTTCCCAAAAGGGTTATTCTCATTATCTTTTATTCGTTTGTGACCAAACTTACACTAAATAATATTTACAGCCAAAGGTTTTTCATTCAAATAAAATACAATTCAGAACAAAAACTTCCAGTATTAAGAAATGTCAAATACCCACAGTCTTTGTGAGACTAAATTAAAAGGTAATCAAAACAGTTCTCCGACCAAAATCCTTACATTTGGCAAAATTTAAATAATGGGAAATCTTTACCTCATACCAACGACTCTGGGCGACTCTGGAACTGCTCATGTAATCCCGACGGAAGTTTCGGAAATAGTTAAGAATATTAAATATTTTATCGTTGAAAATATTCGCACTGCCCGCAGGTATTTACGTAAATTGGACCCCCTGCTTAATATTGACGAATTACATTTTTTTGAACTCAACCAGCATACCGACAGCCATATTGTGGATGGATATTTAAATCCTGTAAAAGATGGTTTTGATATCGGAATAATATCGGAGGCAGGTTGTCCTGGTGTAGCAGACCCTGGGGCAGAAGTGGTGAAATATGCCCATATTCGACAGATCCGGGTGATCCCCTTAGTTGGTCCATCATCCATTTTGCTCTCACTGATGGCTTCAGGAATGAATGGACAGAATTTTGCATTTATTGGCTATATTCCTGTGAAACATGATGAAAGAACCAAAGCCATTAAAGATATTGAGCGAAAATCCGCGATGGATAATCAAACACAGATATTTATTGAAGCTCCATACCGTAACTCGCCATTGATTAATGATTTAATTAAAACATTGGGGGATCAGACGCGACTTTGCGTGGCTTGCGACCTTACTTTGGAAACCGAATTTATAAAAACACAAACCGTTTCCCAATGGAGAAAAGAGGTTCCCGATCTAAACAAACGGCCTGCGATATTTCTAGTTCAGGCAGGTATTTAGCAAATTCAACAATTTGTCAATTCAACATTTAGGTATTTTGATAGTCAATTAGCTTAAATTAGAGGGAAACTATATGAACCTTAGCCCTAACATTATTAGGTGTCAGCCAGTTTGTTTAAATGTATTATGGTAATCGAGCCAGGAAAATAAACAAATGATTATCCCCTTCTATTCTTCAGAAGTTGATATTCATATTCAAAATTGGGGGTAAAGAGATTCTGTCCCAATTGTTTTTCGATCTGGGAAGGGCTCCAGAACTTACCTTCTACGACCTCTTCACTATGAAGGCGTATTTTAGCATAATCATAAGAAATAAAATAATAAACAAGTTCTGATTCCAGTTTAGTATCCCACCTGTAATGGCCTAATGCTTTAGCCGTAAAACCTTCAAGGCCAATCTCTTCATAAGCCTCGCGGCGAAGTGCTGTTTCAAGATCTTCTCCAAAGGATATATGTCCGCCCACAGCTGTGTCCCATTTGCCCGGCTGAACTAGCTTGTCCATAGGTCGTTTCTGTAAATAAATATGACCGTTTGAATTTAGCACATGAAGGTGAACTACAGGATGAAGGATTTTATCCCCCATATGGCACAAGGATCTTGGAGCTTTCCCAATTATCCTTCCGCTTTCGTCGACAACTGGGAGCCACTCTTCATTTTCAAAGGTCTTCACAATATTTTCAGGTTGAATATTCCGCATCGATTTACGGTTCTTGAAATATTCATATCCAAAATATACGGCAAAAAGAATATAAAATAATCCTCCGCTGATGAAAGCCCATCCCTCCTTACTCATAAAAAAGGCAGAATAATACACCAATACCGTATGAGCCAATACGATGTAAAACAGATTGCGCAGATTTCGTTTAAAAACGGCCTCCTGAATCGGATTCATCTCAATCCCATTCATATATTTACGGGTCATGTTTCCGATAATATCCACTGGCGAAAAGACAGAGACTGCAAGGATCACTGCCAGGATAGACTCAATAAGTGCAGGCTTTAATTTGAAAAAAATCTCATTCTCCAAAAGAATTGAGATTCCCGATAATGCCGCAAGCAAGGCTGTGTCAAGAAAGACAAACCGGTCAAGACGTTTTTCAGAAATCCAGGTATAACCCATCTCGCCTAACCCAATAAGTAAGGCTACCGCAATCCCAACTTTCATACCCCAATATTCGTCGGCAATAATAAAAACGAACAGAGGAATAAATCCAGGTAATAATTTCTTAAAAAGTTCTGCTTGTTTCAATTTTTGGGAGTTAATGAGAAATCAAAATTTCAGGGCCTTTATAGGTCGGTATAAATCCATACAAATCTCAGCTGCAATTAGATTCTATTTTGCACTGGTTACTTTTGCAATTTTCATATAAAATATCATTGTGGAATAGGCTGGAATTCCATTTCCGGATTGATTATAATAGGCAAGTCTTGAAGGAATTATCAGTTTCACTTCGCTGCCGCTCGTCATATAGGTTGCACCCAGATCCCAGCCCTGAATTACTGACCCTGCGCCAACAGTAAAAGTAAATGGTGTAACGGTGCCGGAATTATCAAAATTGTAGCCATCCTTTACTCCTGTTGCCGCATCATCTGAAATCAAATATCCGGAATAAAATACGTGAACCACATCGCCATTCCGAATCGAATCAGCACCTAAAGGGGCTGCCTTAGTCTCGATAACGAATAGACCAGAGTTCTTTGGTAACAAACCAGGATGATATTTGGCTATATATTTAGCCAGCAAGGTCAACTCTTGTGCCTCGGTAGTTTGGGGAATAGCTGTCAAAGTATCATTCTTTTGACACGAAGCCAATAAAATTGTAATTAATATAGAAATGAATAATAGATTGATAATCTTAATTCCCATAGTGCTGATTTTAAAATAAAATTAATTAGACAAACTTAAATTTAACTTTTTGAAGATTAGAATAAAAGTTAGATCTCACCCAATTGAGTCTTGTACTGAGGAAGTAAAGATCTGAAAAGCGCGAGGGCTTCCTCCATAGGAAGCTTAGTTTCTCCCCCCGAGGCGTTCCTATGTCCTCCCCCATTAAAATGTTTCCCTGAAAATTCATTTGTCGGAAAATTCCCCTTTGACCGAAAGGAAATCTTCACCACTCCATTTTTCTCGATGAAAAAAGCAGAGAAAGCGACCCCTTTAATGGAAAGCGGATAATTGACAAATCCTTCAGTATCTCCGGGATGAAAATCGTATTGTTTTAACTCCTTCGTTGTTAACCATATCATAGCTGTACTGAATTGCGGAAAAACCTCCATCTTTTCAGACAAACAATAACCCAGAAGCCTCATCCTTTTTTCTGAGAAATTGTTGAATAAGGACTCATTAATCCGCTCTTTTTCAGCGCCTCGGTTAATGAGCTCTCCAGCTATACGATAGGTTGACTGGCGAAATGCATTATGGCTAAATGATCCGGTATCTGCAATAATTCCAGCCAGCAATGCGTTTGCTCCGGCAGGACCAATATGCTCCAGCATACCGACACCTTCGATAAAATCATAGACCAGCTCAGCGGTAGAGCTTACATCCGTATCCGAAAACTGATATTCTGCATTAATTTGAGGATCCGGATGATGGTCGATCAATACAACCGGGGTTGAGACAGTACGCAGGTACTCCTCAATTTTTCCTAATCGTTTTACATCATTAAAATCCAGAAAAAACAATGCATCTGCCTGATTTATAAGCTCATTACATTTTGCGCAATTTTGTTCATAGATCAGGGGAATAGCTTCAGAACCTAACCAGTTAAGGTAAATTGGATAATCATTTGGGACAATTACATGGGATTCGAAGCCAGCATTTATCAGAATATCATTTAATCCCAGTGAGGAGCCAATAGCATCTCCGTCCGGATTCATATGTGGGATAATTACAATTTTTTTAACCGCCGACCTGAGCCAATCACTAACCTTTTCACAGCTATTTTTATCAAATCTTTCCAATTATTTCTATTTAAGTAAAGACGCAAAGATACCATTATTGATTATATGCGGATAATTGAATCAGACATTTCTGTAGCTCCCAGGTTATATATTAATAAAATCGTGAATTGGTTCTTATTATGAAGTTTACTACATTTATCCATTGAAATTTAATAAGAAAAAACACTAAAAAACATCCGAAAATGAGTGGAAATATCACATTTACAATGATTAAGCCAGATGCAGTTAAAAACAACTTTATTGGTCCAATCCTTAAACAGATTAATGAAAATGGTTTTCGCATTAAGGCTATAAAAATGACACATTTCACACGTGAACGGGCGGAAGCCTTTTACGGGGTTCATGCGGGGAAGTTTTTCTTTGATGGATTAGTCGAATTTATGTCATCCGGGCCTATTGTGGCCGCAATACTTGAAAAAGAGAATGCCATTGAATCCTTTCGTGAATTAATCGGAAACACAAACCCCGAAAAAGCGGATGAAGGAACGATTAGAAAGCTTTTTGCTGAATCGTTTACCGCCAATGCGATACATGGTTCCGACAGCGATGAAAATGCCCTTATTGAAGGTTCATTTTTCTTTTCTGCTATGGAGCAATTTTAAATTTTACTACTACTTTCCATTTTAAAATTTCAATAATTAAACCCGCCGGAAGGTGGGTTTAATTATTAAATCTCATTTATCAAATAAGATGCAAACAGGCTTAAAAGCCTTTATCTTATCTGCGAATACCAGTTTGCCGGTAGACCGATCCCTGTGAAAAGAGACAATATCCTCAGAATTTTGATTCGCAACCAGAATATAGTCTTCTTTAGGAGAAAGAGCAAAATTTCGCGGTGTATCTCCTTTTGTAGATTCCTGACCCATAAGTACAAGCTTTCCATTCACAGGATCTACAGAAAAGATGGCAATAGAGTTTAAACCCCGGTTTGAAGCGTAGACAAATTTCCCATCACCCGAGATGTGAATGTCGGCACAGTTGCTAACCTTATCACATCCTGCCGGAAGAGTTGAAACTGTCTCTAAAGCAATAAAGCTTCCATCCCGATGTAACGAAATCACAGAGATATTATTTGATAATTCATTAACAACATAGAGTATTTTTAATTTAGGATGGAACGCAAGATGGCGTGGCCCGCTACCTGGCGTTATCTTTATCTCTGAAATTGCAGGTTTTGCCAATTTGGAACCATTTCCATCTGGTACATATACGGCTACACGATCAGTTCCAAGATCAGAAACAAAAATCCGTTTCGAATTTGGTTCGAAGAATGCACTGTGAACATGTGGTTCTGACTGTCGTGCTTTTACCGGCCCATTACCGATATGTTGCTGAACATCTTTGTAATTACTAAGCTTACCGGATTTTCCGAGTTTGAAAAGTGCGACATTACCTCCGGTATAATTTGCCGCCAGCACGAGCCCAGACTCATTAACTGAAACAAAACAAGGATGTGCCCCACCGCTTGGAACCTTATTTTGTAAAATCAAATGGTGGTCGTCTTTGTTTATCAAAAATGATTCGACATATCCGGTATTATGGTTTTGCTCATCTTTTGTTTCATTAACCGCGAGCAAAAATTTTCCATCTTGTGTGAGTGTAATAAATGACGGATTTTCAGATTTTGAGGCCAAACCATGATTTACTAATTTACCATCTCGTGGGTTAATACTGAAAATATAAATTCCTTCACTGCCACTTCCAGTGTAAGTTCCGACATAAAAATAGTAAGGATCACCACTCTTGGGGATTCCAGCAAAAACGCTGGTGCAGAAGATTAATACAGAAAAAAAGAGAAAAAGAAATATTTTGTTTTTCATAGCTCTAAAAATTCAGCAAGATTAAATAATCGGTCAAATGTAAGGGCAATTATTTAATTCCAAACCGAAAAATCATTTTGATTATGAGGGAATTTATATCTTTAGCCTATAATTCATTTTGAAACCTAAAGAAATAATTTCCTCCGATCTCCAAAAAAATAGTTAAATATGAAACATTTACTAATCATTTTTTTTGCAGGTTTTTCAGCCTGTACCTCTCCGGCTTCCAAACCCGGATTGCCGGTAAAAGGTTCTCCAATTTCTGAAACAGCAATTAATCAGTCGATTACCACGCTTAAACAAAGCACTGGGATTTCTGATCCAGGGAGGCTCGAAAAAGGGGTTAAGCATATTGCATCGTTATGGCGGACAGAAGATGGCACAGAACAGATATTCATGGATTTTTGCAAAAAGAATTTCATTGCCGATGAATCTGAAAGAGTACTATTTTTTGAAAAGGTAAGCAAAAATCTGGAATCCCTTTTAGGTTACTTTAATAAGATAACTTTGGATCTCAAGGAGAATATTGATCTCAATAATGGTCCTGTCCTGAATATCGATAAGGAATTCAGTGGCTATTCTGTTGGTAATCATATGCTAAATGATCTCTATGCTAATAAAATAGCATTTATGATAGCGCTTAATTTTCCATACTATTCACTTGAGGAGAAAAGTAAATTCAGCCCTTCATTTTCAAGAAAAGCATGGGCAATGGCACGGTTAGGGGATGTTTTTATATCGCGTGTTCCAGCCGAACTTGACCAGTCGGCTTCAAAATCGGTAAGTGATGCAGATCTGTACATTTCGGAATATAATATTGAAATGGAAAAATTGCTTACTGAAACGGGCAAGACCCTCTTTCCTGAGAATATGTCACTGCTGACCCACTGGAATTTAAGGGACGAGATTAAAGCCAACTATGGGAATAAGGAAAGTGGAATAGAGAAACAGGAAATGATATTTAAGGTGATGGAACGAATTATCAACCAGGATATTCCGGCGAAGGTAATTAACAATCCAAATCTGAAGTGGGCCCCTTTTTCCAATAAAGTTTTTGAGAACGATAAGGAGATTCAATGCAGTTCTGAACCGGATAGCCGTTACCAGCAGATGCTGAATAATTTCAATGCGGAGAAGGCGATAGATACCTACTCCCCCGACCTGAATACATTTATTGCCCGCAAGTTTTCGGGTGAGATGGAAATTCCGTTGCAGGAGGTTGAGGCATTGTTTGACACCTATCTTCGGTCGCCACAACTCGCAAAAACCGGGGCAACTATTGAGAAGCGTTTGGGCAGAGGTTTACGTCCTTATGATATCTGGTACGATGGTTTCAAAACACGTAGTGCAATTCCTCAGGAAGAATTAAATGGGAAGACAACGGCACGTTATCCGAATCCAAAATCTTTTGAAGCAGATATGCCAAGGATTCTCAAAAAGCTTGGATGGTCTAAAGAGAAAGCAGATTATTTTTCAGCCCGAATTACTGTCGATCCTGCCAGGGGCTCAGGTCATGCCTGGGGAGCTTCAATGAAAGGGGAAAAGGCTCATTTACGTACCCGGATTTCTGAGTCCGGAATGGATTATAAAGGATATAATATCGCAGTTCACGAATTTGGCCATAATGTAGAGCAGACCATTTCGCTTTATGATGTCGATTATTATCTGTTAAATGGTGTTCCCAATACGGCATTCACTGAAGCCCTGGCATTCGTTTTTCAAAGTCGGGATCTGTTTTTGCTTGACATTCAAAATTCAAAACCTGACCAGGAGCGGCTTAATACCCTGGATACGGCTTGGTCACTGATGGAAATTATGGGTGTTGGAATGGTAGATATGAAGATCTGGAAATGGCTTTACGCCCATCCGGAATCCTCAGCTTCGGAACTTAAGAGTGCTGTTCAGATGATCACCAAGGAGATTTGGAATACCTATTTTGCCCCTGTATTCGGCATAAAGGATCAGTTAATTTTAGGAATTTATTCTCATATGATTTCTAATCCCTTGTATCTAGCCGCCTATTCATACGGACAGATTATTGAATTTCAACTGGAAGACCACCTGGTTGGGAAAAATTTTGCAACAGAAATAGAACGGATCTACCAGCAAGGAAAGCTTACTCCGCAACGATGGATGGAAGGTGCAGTGGGTACAAAGATCTCAGTTCAGCCTATTTTAAATAAATTAGATAAAGCCTTGAATTAATGCATAATTCGCAAGAATAAAAGATCCCGGATAATGAATCTTTCGCATTATCCGGGATCTTTTATTTTAGATTCATCGATCTAATTTAAATAATAGACAAATCCAATTGTGCCGGTTATCATCCTAATTTGAATTGTATTAGTCCCTGAGCCAAGTGTCTCTGTAACCACTGCATCCGCTTGCTGAGATACCCTTGTCTGTTCATACTTAATCCGGGCGCTGGACAAATAATAGTCAACCCCTAATTTTAAATTTAAATGTTCTGAAATTGGGAACCGAAAAGCAGTTCCACCAAGGATTCCCCAGGCAAGATCCGTAGAGGTGGTATTTTTGTCCTGATAATACCAACGTTGGGGATTCGTTTGATCGTTATTATAGGCATTATAAAGTAGTTTTTGTTGTGGCAGATAAGTCAAATTCAGACCTCCAAGTAATTGCAAATCCCAATAGAACCGCCCTAAATTAACTGTAAAAACCGGGCCAAAAAGAAATGCATTCTGCATCCAGTCATTGGTTGTAAATGAATAATATTTGGGATCCGTAATCAAAACATTTGAATTGGTCCTGTTTTTAAGCATTTGACCAACTTTGTCATCATTCAATGAATTAGTATTAATCAATACCGATCCCTTAAGACCCCAATGATTACTTAACGGATAGGTTGCATCAAGCAAAATTGAAAATCCTTTCTGTGCATAACCAGAAGAGCTATCATCTGTTTTTGTCTGATTAAAGGGGCTCATGGGCCAGGAAACTCCCATCGAAAAAGAGAAATACCAGTTATCTGTCTGGGAATAACCTCTAATAAATAACATAATAAATAAAAATAAAAGCGCTGTTCTTTTCATTCTTTTGGAATATTAATATTCTCCGATACGTTGTCGATATGAGCGACAAACCGGATGATGTAACTTGTTGACTAAAATCTAAAATAGGTTGCAAGAAATGGAAGGATATTTCCCTGGATTATTTTACCTGTTTCCTGATTCAGTTGACTACCCCAAAGACTGTGAGGAATTGCAAAGACGACAATCGTTACAAGTGATGCGGCAAGAATCCAAAGATTAGCTTTGTTTTTCCGAATCATCACCATCGCCAGTAACCAGGCAAAAATTGCAATTAATGTTTTATTATCGGTAAGGTCCCACCCAAAAGGGGCTCCAGTCCACCATTCATTAAAGGCATATTTCTGAACAATCGGGCCCAGTATTAGTCCGCCAACGATTAATACAATGAATGTAATAATTGAAATAGTTTTATACGACGGCATTTTAAAAACAGCTAATAATCCGGCAATATTGCTGAAAAACATAGCCAAAAACATTAAAAAGATATGGACCGACAGGATCACTTTGGGAACTGCACCTGTAAACCGGATCACAACAGGCTGACCAGCCCCAACCTTAACCGGGATTCCATTTTTAATCAGCTCAATCCGATATTGCAGCTTTCCAGCCGGAGGCTGATTGGGTAAAGAGCCCACCAGTTTGTCACCCTCTCGCTTGAGATCGATCTTTGTCATTTCATCTTTTGTGGGATATTTTCTGTAATAAATTGAACCGCTGATGGTAATATCCGGAATCTGAAAAACGATTGGGCAATCTGCCTTGCCGGAATTGGATCGCAATAGTTCAAGCGGAAATTTTTGAATTCCAGAATTAACTATGACTTTTAACGGATAGGTTGGTCCTGTGACTCGTTGATAAACCGCAGCAGTTAAGGTCAAGATTAATGCAAATATCAAAAGAAGAAGCTTTTTCATAAATAAGTATCGGTTAAATGATCCGTGAAAATAGCAATAAATAACTATTTTTACAACCGCTACAATCTTTTAAACTAAAACCAAAATGAAGCTTCAACATATAACTGTTATAATATTGTGCATGTTCATCAAGCTATCGGCAGGCGCAGGAAACCATAAAGATAATGAGTTGAAATTCAAACTTATTCTCAGAGAAGCTGAAAAAAAAGTAGACGTACTTGTCGACGGGAAGTTGTTCACCTGCTACACCTGGCCTGACAATATTATGAAACCTGTTCTGTACCCTGTATTGACCTCCGAAGGAACTGAAATAACACGTGGTTATCCGATGAAACCGAGGCCGGGAGAAAGGGTTGACCATCCCCATCATGTGGGTGTGTGGTTTAACTATGGGGATATAAATGGATTTGATTTCTGGAATAACTCATCAGCCATTCCAGCAGAAAAAAAGAGCGGATATGGGACTATTAAACACTTAAAGATTAATCAAATAAAGGAAGGAGCAGGTTCTGCGTTGCTGGTTACCACCGAAAGTTGGATTGCTCCTTCGGGGGAAGAATTGCTTTCGGAAAAAACAGAATATCATTTTGGTGCGAAAGGCAAAACCAGGTTTATCGATCGGATTGCCACGCTAACTGCTACCGGAAAGACTGTATCCTTAAAGGATAATAAAGAGGGTGTTTTTGCAATTCGCGTTGCCCGTCAGCTTGAACTTCCATCCAAAGACGAAATTATTATGACCGATGCTCAGGGTAACCCCACCACTGTTAAGATGATGACCAATGAAGGTGTTACAGGTAGTTACCGTAGCAGTGAGGGGATAAAGGATGATGCGGTTTGGAGCACAAGAGGCAAATGGATGGATCTTAATGGCCGTATTGGCAATGAAAAAATTTCCGTGGTGATCTTTGATCACCCTAAAAACCAAAGCTATCCTACTTACTGGCATGCCAGAGGTTACGGACTCTTTGCTGCCAATCCGCTAGGATGGAGCATCTTTACAAAAGGGAAAGAGACTTTGAATTATTCGATTCAGGCAGGAAAATCCGCTATTTTCAGGTACCGCATTATTATTCATTCCGGAGGTGATCTTTCGGATAGTGAAATAAACAGTTATGCTGAAGATTTTGCTCAAAAATATTAAAGCATAATTACCCTTTTATGGCTCTAAATTACATCTGGATTTTCTTTTTCATAATTGCCTTTGTAATTGGGCTGTTTAAACTGCTATTTCTGGGTGACGTACAGGTATTTCCGGAAATGATCAATTCTACTTTCGAAATGGCTAAAAGCGGTTTTGAAATTTCACTTGGGCTTACAGGAGTTCTTACGCTGTGGTCAGGAATAATGAAAATAGGAGAAAAAGGGGGTATTGTTGATATAATCTCCAAACTTATCGGGCCATTTTTCAATAAGCTCTTCCCCGAACTGGGAAAAAATCATCCCGCCTATGGTCCAATGATGATGAATTTAGCCGCCAACATGCTCGGTCTTGACAATGCGGCGACTCCCATGGGGCTACAGGCAATGGGAGAAATGCAGAAATCAAATCCCAATAAACGTGAGGCTTCGAATGCACAAATTATGTTCCTTGTTTTAAATGCTTCTGGCCTTACACTTATTCCAATTTCAATCATGGTTTATCGTGCTCAGCTAGGAGCTCATGATCCATCCGATGTATTTATTCCCATTCTGCTTGCCACTTTCTTCTCATCGATTGCGGGACTAATAAGTGTTTCAGTCTATCAACGGATCAATTTATGGGACCGTACCATAATATCCTACTTATCAGCAATGTCACTCCTTGTCGCAGGATTGATCTATTGGACACATACGTTGAGTCCTGAAAATCTTTCCATATTTTCAAAAGTATTCAGCAACCTGATTCTTTTCACGATCATTATTTCATTTATCATTCTTGGATTATTAAAACGAATAAATGTATATGAAACCTTTATCGATGGGGCAAAGGAGGGATTTACGACAGCTGTAAAAATCATCCCTTATCTTGTCGCAATCCTCGTTGGCATTGGTGTTTTCAGAGCTTCCGGCGCAATGAATTTTTTGATTACTGGGATCAGATGGATTATAGACACTGTGGGAATCAACAGCGATTTTATTGGTGCTCTCCCTACTGCATTAATGAAACCACTAAGTGGAAGCGGATCCAGAGGGATGATGATTGACGTAATGAAAAATTCAGGGGCAGACTCATTTGTGGGGAAACTCTCATGCATTGTTCAGGGAGCAGGAGACACAACTTTCTTTGTTCTTGCAGTATACTTTGGATCGGTGGGAATAAAAAAATCAAGGCATGCACTTGTGTGCGCATTAATAGCAGATTTTGTCGGACTAACAGCAGCTATATTAATCGGATATCTGTTTTTCCATTAAAAAAAATCCCCGATAAAACTGCATCTCTTACCGGGGATTTTTAATTATTTTTTAACTGCATCTTTTTTAGTACATTCGGCCTTGTCACCTGCTTTAGCACAAGCTGCTTTGTCTTTGCAACATGCCTTTTTGCAATCTTTAGCGCAAGCTGTGGCTGCTTTTGGTTTACTATCCTGAGCATTTACATTTGCAGTTGCCAAAGTCATACCTGCAACCATCACGAACAAATAAATTAATTTTTTCATCTTTAACAATTTTTACATGTTTAATAATAAAACTTTTTAATGGATCGGCTATCAGAAATTATATAATTCGAACACAAGATAAGTTGTCGTGCCCATTGATAACCCATTTCAAATTTGGTGAATTTTATTCATTTTTTATAAGACAATTACATAATTTATAAATCATTACTATTCAATTATATAGCCATAATCATTCTAAATAAAGGGAGCCTAAATGGGATAATCAAAAGTTTAAAACCTCGTATATTGACAATACTATCATTGAATTGCTTACTATTGTAATAAAATAGAAGAAAAAATATATTGATATATAGTTTTCAGAATGGGATCAAATAGAATAGCCCTGGCTGTTGAAACGGTTTTTGATGAATTGGATGAGCACATTACCAATACTACTTCAAAAACAGGTATGAAATGTTCCTCTCTATGCAATCTATGTTGCAGTACAACTCATATAGAAGCCAGTCCAATCGAATTTATTCCGTTGGCTAAATGGCTCTACGAACAAGGCATGGTCGATGATTTTCTTGTCCGTTTGGAGAAAAGTGAAAAAACGGGGCATTGTCCACTCTTTCTACCAGAGGCCTGGATGGAGGGGAAAGGGGGATGTCTTCATTATGAGAAAAGAGGTTTAGTTTGCCGACTCTTTGGGTTTGGATACCGACTCGACCGCGAAGGAATTGCAGAATTGGTTACCTGTAAAGTTATGAAGAAAGATATCCCAGAAGCTGTTGGGAGAGCAAACCGTTTAGGAGTTGAGAAACCAGACGCTTTACCCATTTTCAGGAACTACTCCATGCAACTTTACAGTATTGATCCTGATTTGGCTGTCAGACAATTACCAATCAATAAGGCAATTAGAATTGCAATTGAAAAATTGTACTTCCAATATACTGCCGATATTGACATTTTCGAACAAAACAACGCAGACTAGGATAAGATTACAAATCCCATATGGTATCAGAGAATCCCATTTTTAAATATATATTTAGTCATTCGGCTGGCATGATTAATATCGTCGCCATTCAATTTCTGCATAATTTTAACGACCTCTGAATTGGGTTTAGACGTCATAAAAAGTTCAAAATGAGACTCGCCAATTGAATTTTCGATTTCAATGGCAAGCTTAAAAGCATCTGCTCTAAGTGGATTATCAGTCCTGAATTTTTCGATATTTTCATGAATGAAATAATTCATTTTCCTAAGCTTAATGGTCTGGAGCTCTATTTTATCAGCAGGAAGGAAATCTTCGGTTAAAAAGATATCGTTAATCGATTCGATCAGGGCAGCATGGTTCATCTCTTCGATGGACAGCTTCCACCAGAAGTCGTAGTCCTGTTCATATTTTGCACTAAATTGCTGATAGAGGTCACCAATATTCAGCTCTAAAGCAATTGATTCTATCAGAAATTGCCTAACTATTTCTCCCATACCAGTTAAATAAAATAAATTTGGATATTTTTCAAGAGGGAAAATTAGTAAATATATCAGACTATATTATCGGTGAGTTTTTTGAATAGCCAAATTAATCAGCGTAAATCTGAAAAGGATAAATATAAAGTTGATTTGTTAACTTTGCAGAAATGGGAATATAAAGCGAATAGAACTCTAAAACGATCAAAATTTAGCAGCAAAATTTAAGATATGTTTAAAACATTGTTTATTGCAGGAACAGGAGGATTTATTGGAACAGTCTTACGATTTTTAGTTTCGCGCTATTTTCAGGAGAACACGCTATCCCTTTTCCCGTGGGGGACCTTTTCGGTAAATATTTTTGGCAGTCTTTTAATAGGTGTTTTTTACGGCTTGTCAGAAAGGGGGAATCTGCTGAGTCCTGATGTTCGAATTTTCCTTACTGTTGGGATATGCGGAGGTTTTACGACCTTCTCTTCGTTAACAAATGATGCCTTCATGTTAATGCAACAAAAGGAATGGCTTAAGGTAAGTCTTTATACTACATTGAGCTTCTTTTTGGGGATGGTGGCAGTTTATCTTGGTCGGTTAATCATAAAATCAATTTAACATGGAAATCAATTCAATAAATAGTTTAATACGTATATTTATAAGCTCTACGGATCATTTAAACCAGGATCTTCTTTGCGAGTCAATTGTCCTTTCAGCCAAAAAGGAGGGATTGGCAGGTGCCACTGTATTTAAGGGAATACTTGGCTACGGAGCAAGCTCTGTTATTCATTCCTACAAATACTGGGAGATCACAGATAAAGTTCCCGTTGTGATTGAGATTATTGATAAGGATGAAACAATCCGGAAATTCTATGAAAAGATCAGGCCACAACTTGAATCGATGCGCTATGGTTGTTTAGTTACAATAGAAAGCATTGAGGTTTTGATGTTCAAATCAGGAAAAAAGAAGCAGTAATACTTACCTTCCAAAGACATATTTTATCCAGGCTTCAGCCATCATTTTAGCTCCGGCGACAGTGGGGTGAACCCCGTCAGCAGTCCAGTAGGTCGGAGGAGCAATTTTGGATGCTCTTGCAAATATCTCATGATAGGGGATAAAAATAGCATCAAATTCGGATGCCATTTTTCGGGCGGAAGCGCGATATAAATCAAATTCAGGAAACCATGTTCCATCCACAGCCTTGCATCCCAAAACTGCAAAAGGCTCACAAATGACGAGTTTAACTGCCGGAAGTATCTTTCTGGTTCGGTTCAGTAAGGCTTTGAAATCCCGTTCATAAATTTCAACATTCCCACTGTAATTCCCATTATGCTTATGCCAATAGTCATTAACTCCAATTAAGATACTAATAACTGAAGGTTTTAGATCAATACAATCGGTTTGCCACCGATCGGCCAATTGGTAAACTTTATTTCCGCTAATACCTCTGTTATAAACCTTACAACTCTTCTCAGGGAATCGGTTTAGAAGTTCTGCAGCGGCTAAAAAAACAAATCCGCCCCCAAGTGCATCCTGGATATTGGCCTCTTTAGCTTCTCTGTTTCTTCCGGCATCCGTTATGGAATCTCCTTGAAATAAAATTATACTCTCCTCTTTTAACGATTTACGACCTATCCGGGATGATGAGGGGGCTTTTTCAAACTCCTTTGCAGATATTAATTCAGGATTAACAGCAATTCCGGCCGCTCCCATTACTGCCATCTTGATAAAACCTCTACGATCAGATGATTCCATAATAAACACATTTTTTTTTGCTTGGGCAGGAATACTTTTTTAATGAATCCCCGTCATTCTTTTCGTGTAAGGTGTGCGAAAGGATTTTAGAACGACGAGGATTCAAAAAAATAATACAATATATCTTGACTGCCGCATTCGTCAGTCAGCAACCGGCCGGATCATTTTTTTATTCGACAAGCATCGCCTTACGCAACTTTTCAGCGATCTCGCCCCCCTTTGTTAATCTTACGATTTCAAGTGAAAAATCGAGTGCTGCCCCTACTCCTCTTCCTGTAATAATATTATCTGAGGTGGTAAAAGGTTCATAAATAACATCTGCCTCCAACAGATACGATTCAAAACCGGGATAGCAAACGGCCTTCCTATTTTTTAAAATTCCAAGACTTCCCAATACCAACGGAGCGGCACATATTGCGGCAAGATATTTTCCACTATCTTGAAATTCAATAATCTTACTCTTAAGACCCTCATGAGCCTTTAGATTCGTGGCTCCCGGCATTCCGCCAGGTAAAATAATCATACTGCTCTGGGAATAATCCACCTCTTCAAAGAGTCGATCGGCGACAATTTCAATAAGATGTGCCCCAGTTACACGAAGAACACCTGTCACAGAAACCGTAACCACATTTAAACCGGCACGACGCAAAACGTCTATGATTGTTATTGCCTCAATTTCTTCAAATCCTTCTGCAAGATGAACAGTAACTTGATCCACAATGATATACTTATAGGTTAAATAAAAATCTAACTAGTTTTTCAATTCTATTCCTTTCAAAATAGCTTCAATCTCTTTGAGACGGGCAGAAATATGATCTGTTTCACTAATCGCCTTTGCTTTTTCATAATAGAACCGGGCGCCAGGATACTCCTTTTGCAGAAATGCATTATCAGCCTTTTTGATGAACCCCATAAAAGATTTCTGATCTGATTGAGATAACTGATCTGTTATCAATTTATCAATTAATTTCAGCTGCTCCATAGGATAAGCATCCCACTTCATTACTTCCAAAGCTTTTCGATAATAAAACCTGGCTGAGCTAAAGTCTTTTGCTTTCATCTGGGCATCTGCACTGGCTATTTTATTGTTAAAGTCTTTGATTTTCTCTGCCGTAATCTCAGAATCAATCATTTTTTCGCATGATTCAATCCTGTCAAGTAAATATTTATCACCAGGTTTGGCTTTTAAGGCTTCGGTATAATAAAAACGAGCAATAACCCATTGCGCCTGACTATAATTTACGTCTGCTAATTTTGTTTTTTCAAAATAAACCTTTTCAACCGCATTTAGTTTTTGACCTTCTTCAATAACCGGTTTTGGAACTGTTGCTTTTGCTGCCAAACCCTCTAATATAGCCTGTATTTCTCTGATTTTTTGAGGCGGAAGGGGTTCGTAAGGCCGAATTCTCTGGGCTTCAGAATAGGCAGAAATAGCCTGAGTATACTGCTGTATTGCAAAATAAGAGGCACCACGTTTTATGGCATCCTGATATTTCAGCTTCTCACCCATCTGAGCAAGTAGATTCTCGGCATTGGCAATACGCTCTGTGGTGGGCTGGTCACCCGGACGAATCACAAGTGCTGCCTTGAAATTGGTAATCCCGTCAGCATATTTCTCCTGCTTCACAGCTGCATCGCCTTCAGCAATTAAACGGTTGAACTCGGCATCTTTCTTCGCCTTGTCCAAAGACTGAGCCAGTAGCTTTTCGGCATTGGCAATACGTTCCGTGGTGGGCTGGTCACCCGGACGAATCACAAGCGCTGCCTTGAAGTTGGTAATCC